>JARFQK010000243.1 GCA_029287815.1 Gammaproteobacteria bacterium | reverse complement strand
CTCGTCGGGATCGGTTTCTCAGTCATGTCACGTACGTCGGAGGTCAGCAGGACATTCGGTTACCTGCTTACCATCCAGTTTGGCCTCGGCGGCCTGGGGATCATCTACCTGCCGCCACTGGCTCCCGTTTATGGCACCAAGGCCCTGTTTCTGGCACTCGCAGCATTCAGTTTCGTGACCTTGCTGATGGTGCCGTTTCTCGCATCTTACCCGGCCGGCGAAAATCACCATGGACGCGCAGCGGTAAGAATCCGGTATCTACCTGCGGCTGCTGCGTTGCTGGCAACGTTCCTGTTTCAGGCAGCCAACATGGGTATTTACGCGTATTCGATTGGCATTGGTAAATTCGCCGGACTGACTCCGTCGTTTGTCAGTGACTCGCTCGGTGTCGCCGCCTGGGTGGCTATTGCCGGGTCTGTGCTGGTGATCCTGATATCGACGAGGTTTGGCCGGTTGTTTCCTGTCACCGCGGCGATCTTGATTACCGCCGCCGCAACCTGGGCATTGCATCACAGCGCCGTAAACCCTGACAGCTGGGTGTCGTCCGTTTTCTGGCTTGCGCAAGTGACAATCGGGGTGATGTGGGCTTTCGTCATCTCGTATCTGCTCGGTATGAATGCGGAGTTCGATACAACCGGCCAAATGGCAGCATTGGGCGGGTTTGCATCGAAAATGGGCCTGGCTTCCGGGCCGGCGGTTGCGGCATTCATAGTGGGGGAGAGCAATTACGGACTTGTGATAAATGTAGCAACAGTTGCATTGGTGCTGGCATTGCTAGTGGTGCTGATGCCCGCACGCGTACTTGATTCAGTAAACTGAGTCCTCGGTTTGTTCGTATGACATTCGGCAGGCGATCCCGTATAAAAAGATCCTGTGAAACGCGTTTCACTCATTTTTGCGGCCGCAGTATTTTTCTTCGCTGACGGACTCGATGCCGCCGAGCGGCATCCGCTATTTCAGGATCACAGCATTCTGAAAGCAGTTCTCACGGCCCCGATTTCTCAAGCATACGCGCAGCGCGATTCAGATGTTCGTTTGTACTTACCTGGCCAGTGGACTTACCTGAATGGCGATGGTGAACCTCATCGTCTGGAAGTATCGATTCGCATCCGCGGGAATTTCCGCAAAAAGAATTGTGAGCTGCCGCCGATACAGCTGAATTTCAAAAAGTCGCAGGTAAAAGGGACGCTGTTTAAGGGGCAGAACAAACTTAAACTCGTCTCACCCTGCCAGCATGGAATCGACGCGCAACAGAAGTTGCTGCTTGAGTATCTGGCCTACCGAACCTATGAAATATTGACTGACCGAAGTTTCGGTGCGCGTCTTATTCGCCTGAGCTATGTCGATTCTGACGAGAAGAGAAAATCGTGGACCGATCTTGCATTTGTAATAGAAGACGAGAAGGACATCGGTGATCGGTTGGGATTTGACAAGGCGCGTGTAGCGGAAAACCGGTTTGAAGAACTTGATCAACCCACGACAGCGCTTTTTGAGCTCTTTCAGCTACTCATTGCAAATAATGACTACTCGGTAATGAAAGGTCCGCCCGGGGAGTACTGCTGCCACAATGCCGTCATGTACACACGTGAAGAAGAAGCCGGCAAACGAATTCCCATTCCCTATGACTTCGACATGTCGGGCCTCGTCGACGCAAACTACGCATCGCCACCCAGGCATCTGCCGATTCGGCTGGTACGAACGCGATATTACAGGGGGCTTTGTCAACCGACCGAGGTCATGGAGGCGGCCCGTGCGCACATGCTTTCCAAGAAGAAAGAAATCATCTCGCTTTTCCTGCAGCACCCGGAACTAAGCCGATCTGCCCGCAACAGAAACGTCAACTACGTCAGAAAATTCTTTGCGATGCTCGAAAACGAGACAACGTTCAAGCACGACATTGTGGGGCGATGCCGAGGGCGCCAAAATCTTGAAGCAATGCAGGCGGGGGAAGAACCACCAGATCCTTAAAGATGGGACGTTGGCCCTGTCGGATTGTCGCGCGCTGCCTCCTCCCTGGCCTTTGCGGCCTTGATGCTACGACGACGAATCTTCTCTTGCGCGACGTGCTGTGATTCGAGTCCGTCACCAAAAGCACAGACCCCGATCGATGCGTAGTTGAAAAAGACCGTCAATACAACGGCAATCTCGATCGACTTTACGCCAGCCGCAATGCCGACACCGATAGACGCGAGAATGAACAGTGTGTCAAAAGTGTCGCTTAACGCTCGTCGAAAGCGAACGCCTGCTGCGATTCCGGCGAGGCTGAATGCCAGGGCCAGGCTATGCTGCACGATCGTGACAATGCCGGCGACCACCGCAGGTAAAACCAGCGCTGTTGTGTCGATCGAGTGGTCGTATACGCTTCCTTTGTGAATTGCCCGATATGCCCATGAGACAGGCAACATCAACAGCAAGGTGGAGGTCATCGCGTAGATCAGCGACATGGCCTCCTGCAGCCAGACCGGTCCGCGCGCAAGGCGTGAGCGCGTGTTCTCGGTGACAAT
>JARFQK010000250.1 GCA_029287815.1 Gammaproteobacteria bacterium | reverse complement strand
GCGCCGACATACGGAATGATCACGGAAAGACCAATGAAGATACTCAAAGTCGCGGCATATTTAAGCCCCATCAGCGCCAGCGGCACATAAGCAGCCACACCGACGATCATGATTTCCAGTAATTTGCCGCGGATATAGTTGCCCATTTTGATATCGACTTCTTTCCAGACCTGGTAGGCCAGACCATGGTCCTTGGGTGTGAAACGAGCAAACCAGGTGGTGATTTGCTGCTTGTCCTTGAGCAGAAAAAACACCAGCAGCGGAATCACGATCATATAGACCATGATGGTGAACACATTGCCGGCGGACGCCAGCGAGTACGAAACGACGCGCTGCCCGAAATCAACCAGTTCATTGTTGATGCTGGTTATCACCTCGTTCACCTGCACCTCCGAGATCAATGGGTACCTTTCGGGTAGAGCGATGATCTTTTGCTGCAGTTTGTCGAGGATGTACGGAAAATCACGGATGAACTGAGTCACCTGCCGGGTAACCAGTGGCAGCAGACCAAGCATCACGATCAATAATGTCGCGACAAACACGAACACGGTAAACACCACCGAGATTAGCCTCGGTACGCCCAGCTTGGCGATTCTTCTGACGATACCCTCGAGTGCATAAGCAATAACAAGACTGGCCAGTATCGGTGCCAGGATGTCGCCCCAGTACAGAATAACCGCCGTGCCGAGTACAATCAGCAGTACCAGCAATACGGCCTGCGGATTCGAAAAATTTCGCTCATACCAGCTTTTGATGAATTCGATCATTCCAATTCCCGAACTATCTTTTGGTAACTGGCCTCGAATATGGCCTCGATCTCTTCGATCACCTCTTCGGCGTCGCGACCTTTAACCATATGGTCCGTCATCAGATTCGATGCCACGGCAAACACTTCCATACTGTCTATCATAGGATAGGACTGCTTCAGACGCTTGATCGCACCGACCACCGTCTCATTCTCCGGACGAGGGATCTCCAGGGGCCTGCCAATTTCCAGTTTGCGATCAGCCGTTTTCGATTGCAGAAATTCGGCATAATCGAACAGGCTGTTTTGCGCGTCAGCATCGAGAGTTTTGAATATTTCAGCCAGCGCTTTTTGATCACGCTTCATACGCATCCCTCGAATCGTTCGCTAATCTTCTTTGCAAAATGCTTGCGAGAAGGCTAGCAATTGATCGGCCGCGCGTGATTTGAATTTGTAGCGCTGACGTACAAATGAGAACGGCCGCTCCAGTGAAGGGTTCAATTCCACGGCGGTCAGGGTGCCAAGTTTGAGCTCCTTGATGATCGTCGACCGCGATACGATCGATATACCCATACCCGCCTCGACCGCGCCCTTTATTGCTTCGGGGCTGCTCAATTCGAAGCAGACATTCAAAGCTTCCCCGTTACCATGTTTCTCGACATAGCCGGTGATGGCCTCCTGGGTACCCGAACCATGCTCGCGGCTGATGAACGGGTAGGCGATAAAATCAACCACGTTGAGTTCCTTCTCACCAGCCAGCACATGGTCATTTGGCATGATAACGACGAGATCATCCATCTTGCATTGTTCAACGAGAAGATGCTTGTTGTTGACAAAACCCTCAACGATACCCAAATCGATATCATTTTTCTCGACCATAGTGACAATATCCTCACTGTTGGATTCCCTGAGATTGATCATCACTTCCGGATACTTCGCTTTGAACTCACCAATCAGAAGCGGCAACATATACTCGGCGATCGTGGTGCTTGCACCCAGGGTCACCGACCCACTGACATCCCCGGTCATGTCGGTGATGGTCCGCGTCATATCCTCGTAGAGTTTCAGTATTCTGTCAGAGTAGACATAAACCTGCTTACCCACATCAGTCAGCGTGACCTTGTTATGGGCCCGGTCGAAAAGTCGGGTATTGAACTGTTCCTCGAGCTGTCGGATTTGGAACGTCACAGCAGGTTGTGTCATATGCAGCTCTTCGGCTGCTTTGGTGAAGTTTAGCAGTCGCGCTACAGTATGGAAGATTTTGAGTCGCCGGTCTGCCATCTAAACAGTTCCAAAAGCTTTATTTTTTTCTTGGAGAGACTATGGTAACACTCATAAAGCAAAATAAGGAGCCTGCAAGCATGCCTTTCATTTTCAGCAGGGTTGCCCTGGCCGAGCCCGAACCCACCCGGTCCGAAATTCCGATCTGGCGTCTGATTATAGTCGCTTTGTGTACGATTATTCTGCTCGACGCCCCCGGCGTCGCCGCCGGCCAGATTTACAAGTGGACAGACGCCGAAGGAAATGTACACTATGGCAGCCAGAGACCGGCTGATGCGAGCGTCGAGAAAATGTCGCTGAATACGGGCAAGACAGGTGTCAACCGAGGCGCTGAAGCGCTGGACAAAATGAAACAGCAGGCCGACGATGAAGCGCAACGAATCAAGGAAGAAGGCATACCCGAACAGCCGCCGGTACCCGCCTTGCCGAAAAAAGAGGTCAAACGGCGTTGCCAAGCCGCCAAGCAGGACCTGGCGACGATTCAGTCACGCGGCCAGTTGCGCGAGCGTGACGAGAAAGGCAACACGCGTTATCTCAGCGACAAAGAAAAACAGCAGCGCACCAAGCAGGCCAAGGACAAGATCCGTGAATACTGCAATTAGGAGGTAAATGAGCATGCCCGTGCTGAGACTAACGACGAATAGCCCCGCGGAAGACAAGTCGGCTTTGGCCAAACAGGCGTCGAGCCTGGTGGCCGAAATCCTGGGCAAGCCCGAAAGCTACGTGATGGTTAACGTCAACACGGAAGCCGATCTGGTGTTTGCCGGCACCGATGAGCCCTGCGCCCACCTGACACTCGAGAGCCTCGGTCTGCCCGAGGCAGAAACAAAAGCGCTTTCACAGAGACTGTGCGGTTTCATCGAACAACAGCTTGGCGTTCCGGCCTCGCGGACTTACATCGAATTCGTCAGTCCTGAAAGGCATATGTTCGGCTGGAACAACAGCACGTTTTGATCAATGACGTGCAGCTGGATCAAAGCCGACTAATAAGTAGCGATAGCCGCTAAAGCTTCGCAAAATCCATATGTCTTCCGCGGGAGCGGCTTGAGCCGCGAATTCGGCAGTCACGCAGTAGGTTCGCGGCTGAAGCCGCTCCTACCGCCCCGTTGCATAGCTTAGCGTGGACGCCGTGCCATCCGCGTCTTTGCAGTCGCACCCCTGATGCAGGGGCGAAATCCGTAGAGGCATTTCGCGAAGCGAACACAGGGCTGTTGCAAAAACACGCCGCTATTGACCCGCACTGTACTCGACCGAGCCTCCCCCGTAAAATGGCGCCCTGTTTATTGATTCGCGCAAGAAACGCCATGTACCTTTCCAAATTTCCTGTCACCACATTGAAGGAAACCCCTGCGGACGCAGAAATCGTCAGCCATCGACTGATGCTGCGCGCGGGTTTGATCCGCCGCCTGGCTTCCGGCCTGTACACCTGGCTACCACTGGGCTTGCGCGTGCTGCAGAACGTTGAGCAAATCATCCGTGAAGAAATGAACAACAGCGGTGCAGTCGAGGTTTTGATGCCATCGATACAGCCGGCCGAACTGTGGCAGGAATCCGGGCGCTGGGAGCAGTACGGCCCCGAACTGCTGCGTCTGCACGATCGCCATGAGCGCGAGTTCTGTTATGGACCAACACACGAAGAAATCATCACCGATCTAGCCCGAAGAGAGCTGACCAGCTACAAACAGCTGCCGGTCAACTATTACCAGATTCAGACGAAATTCCGCGATGAGGTGCGTCCACGCTTTGGCGTGATGCGCGCACGAGAGTTCATCATGAAAGATGCTTATTCGTTTCATGTCGACGAGGCATCGCTGCAGCAAACCTACGATCTGATGTACCAAACCTATTCCAATATCTTCACACGGCTGGGTCTGAAGTTCAGGGCCGTTATCGCGGACAGTGGCGCGATTGGCGGCAGCCGTTCGCACGAATTTCATGTACTCGCCGATTCCGGTGAGGACGCGATTGCATTCTCGAGCGCCAGCGATTATGCCGCGAACATCGAAAAGGCCGAAGCCCTGCCTGATTCATCGCCTCGGCCCGCGGCAACAGCCTCGATGCAGACTGTCGAAACACCAAACCAACACAGCATCGATGAAGTCTCCTCCTTTCTGAGCGTCGCGCCCTCGGATTGTGTAAAAACCCTGCTGGTCGAAGGTTCAACTGAAAACAGCGTGGTTGCACTGGTGCTGCGCGGCGACCACGAACTCAACGAGGTGAAGGTCTCCCATCTTGATGAAGTCGCGACACCGTTGCGTTTTGCCAGTGATGATCAGATCAAGCAGGTGGCGGGGTGTTCCGCTGGATCGCTCGGGCCGATAGGCCTCGACATCCCTTTGATCGCAGACCATGCGGCACTGCAGCTGGCCAACTTCGTCTGCGGTGCCAACGTCGACGGAAAACACCTGAGCGGTGTGAACTGGGAGCGCGACTGCCCTGCCCCGGCAGCCGCCGATATTCGCAATGTCGTCGACGGTGATCCCAGTCCGGATGGCAAGGGTAACCTTTCGATCGTGCGCGGTATCGAAGTGGGCCACATCTTTCAGCTGGGACAGAAATATTCCGCGGCGATGGATGCCCGGGTGCTCGATGACAGCGGCAAGAGCGTGGTCATGACGATGGGTTGTTATGGCATTGGTGTCACCCGGATCGTCGCCGCTGCAATCGAACAGAATCATGATGATAACGGCATCATCTGGCCCGAAAGCATTGCACCGTTCAGCGTCGCGATCGCGCCGATCAATTTCCAGAACGCCGAAAGCGTCCGTAAGACAGCGATAACGCTGCACGATGCGTTCGCTGAAGCCGGTATCGAGGTCCTGCTGTACGACCAGAAAGCACGTCTGGGCGCGATGCTGGCTGATCTGGACCTGATCGGGATACCACACCGGATCGTGATCGGCGAGCGCGGTCTGGCTGATGGCAATGTTGAATACAAGGCGCGTGCCGCGGACAAAGGCAGGGACGTTGCGGTCGACGATATCGTATCGCTGATAACGGAAGCGATCCGCGTATAACCCGCTTTTATCCCCAGAGAGCGCTTGCTTCCGTGATCCTGGTGAGAAATGCGGGCCAGCAAACTATACTCAGTGGCATGAAATCACGGTTTCTGAGTATAGCGTCGGTGTTCGCGCTGCTGTCATACCTGTCGGTCGCGAATCCGGTTGGCGCGACGACAGTTGATCCTGAGCTGCGCGATCTGCTGACCGAAACGATCGCCAATGCCGAAAGCTTTGATGATCGCTTCGATGCCGAAGTCTGGCTGTTTGACATGTCGCTTCGCATGGAGCGTTTCGTTCCGGACAAGGCGTTCCGACTGAATCTGCTCAAGAATATTCATCGCGAGGCGAGCCGGGTCGAGTTGCCGCCCGAACTGGTGATTGCGGTCATTGATATCGAGAGCCGGTTCGACACCTATGCAATCTCCAGAGCCGGAGCGCAAGGGTTGATGCAGGTAATGCCTTTCTGGCTGGACGAAATTGGTCGTCCGGAGGATAACCTGGTGGACATGGAAACCAATCTACGCATGGGTTGCACGATCCTGAAATACTATATGGATATGGAAAAAAATGATCTGCGCAGCGCATTGGCGCGCTACAATGGCAGTTACGGCGATATAAGGCATACCTACAGCAACAAGGTGCTCAACGCCCTGAGGGCCCGCTGGCATCAAAGATAGCGCGATGACGAACAACTGGCGAAAGTCTTTCCCGCAACTCGAGAAAATTAACGATGCGGTGCTCATCGAGATCATGGACGATGCCGGCACGATCACTATACCGGCCAAAGCCATCGCGTTTCACCAGGGCGACGCTTGCAGCCATTATCTGTTGATCATTGCAGGCACGATCAAAGTGCTGACGCGGGCCGAGAACGGGCGTGAAATTGTTTTGTACCGTCTTGGCGACGGCGATTCCTGTGTGCTGACGACATCCTGCCTGTTCGGTAACGCGCGCTACCCGGCTGAAGGCATCGCGGAGACCAGCGTCACCGCACTGGCGATTCCGGCTGCGCAATTCCACGAAGCAATCCAAAATTCGAAAGCTTTCAGAGAGTTCGTCTTCAGCTCGTTCTCATCCCACCTGGGCAGCCTG
>JARFQK010000159.1 GCA_029287815.1 Gammaproteobacteria bacterium | reverse complement strand
CGTATTAAACATTTTTGCAACCTTGATCGCTACACCGCGGTCGCGCTGAGTTCGGGCTTTGATCTCAATTCCTGAGGAATCGACTCCCATGCACCCTTGATCTCCCGCAGCAAGGCTGCGACTTCGTCGAGGATTGCCAGATCATTATTCAGATTAGCTTCAAGCAGACGACGCTCGATGTATTCGTAAAGATTATCGAGATTGGCCGCGATTTCTCCACCTTTAGACAAATCAAGACTGGAGCGCAGACCACCCACGATAGAAATCGCCTGACCGATGACTTCACCTTTGGTCGGGGTTTCACCGCGTGTAACCAAGCCTTTCGCAACAGCGATTTTTCCAAGCGCACCGTCCAGCAACATTTTCACCAATTGATGCGGGTCGGCTTCGGCCACGCCAGTATAGCAGTCGATCTGTTCGTAGTGACCTGCGTTACCGGCAGATGTTGTCATTCCCATGCTTTTTCTCCACTCTGGTTAGCCATTAGCATTGATTTTTCGGTCTTGACTATCCCTGGTTGGCACCAGGCAATTGCGCCAGCTGGTTCGTCAAAAACTGTCCTGTACCCTGGAGCTGCCCGACGAGCGCATCCAGCGCGGTGAATTGCGCGAGATAACGTGATTCCACGATTTCCAGATTACGTTCGAATGCGATCTGTCGATCGAGCAGGTCATCGACGCGTGCCTTGAGTCCGTCCTGACGAGACTCGATCAGCCCGCCGCTGGTCAACCAGCTGTCCGCCAGCGTTTCCAGACGATTAGCAAATCCCTGGCCTTCGGCCGCAAACAGTTGCGCCACGCCATCGAAATCCGCTTGCATCGCCGCCTCGAGCTTACTGTTGTTCAGCGACATCATGCCATCCTTCTGGATACTCAAACCGACCTCGAAGAGTACGCCGTAACTGCCTCCGACCGCCGGATTGTTGAGCACAGAAAGCACCTGTCGCTCGATCGACAGCAGCGAACTGTCTGCTTCCAGCTCACCGCTACGCAGGGTCTTGATCGAGGCTCTGAGTTCATTGAACGCATCCGCGAATGCTTGCACGGCTTCCTGAACCGCTGCCAGATCGCGTTCTATCGACACGTTATGCGTATTGCCGGGGTCTGCACTGACCAGGTTCAGCGTGACCCCGCTGATCACATCGCTGATGTTGTTGCTCGGGCGTGTGATGCTGTAGCCATCGACATTGAGTTCGGCATCGAGCAAGCTGGTGTCACCGCCGATGTCGTTCACCGTTTGAAAGTCAAAATCGCTCAGCCGCACTCTTCCGGAGGTTGACAACGAGAGCGCATTGTCGGCACCGCTATCGTCCGCGGTCAGTACGAGTTTCTGCCGGTTGTTGTCGCCGTTGATAATCGTTGCAGTCACGCCGGGATTATTGGGATCTTCGTTGATCGCGGTACGTATTTCAGAGAGTGTCTTGGCGGTACTCAGATCAACCGATATCGTGTTAGCGGCGTCGCTACCGACCTGGATGTTCAGCGCATCATTCCGCCTCCTGCCACCGAAGGTATCGCTATCCAGCACTTCCTTTGAAGCCATCTTGTGGTTTTCTGCCAGACGCACGACTTCTATACCGAAGCTGCCAAGGTCGGCATCGCTCGAGGGCGTCACGTTGACAACATCGGCGTTGCTGCTGGTGCCGTTAAAGACTTTCAGCGCGGAGACGGAGCTGAGCTTCTCCATCGCTGTCTGGAAGTTGGACAATGTGCTGCTAAGCTGGCCGTAGGCACTGATCTGCGCCTCGAGCAGACTCTGCTTTCGCTGCAGTCGCTCTAACGGCTGCCTTTCGATCTCCATCAGCTGGCTCACGATGGACCGGATATCCAGTCCAGATCCGACGCCCGTTGCTGATATGGTTGGCATAGTACGCTCCGTTGAAAATCCGTAATCCAATTAGCTGATGTTGATTTTTGCAGTGTTGCTGGATATGGGTCGCTCGACCTTGTATTCGCGACGCACTGCCTTATCGGCTTTCTGAATTACGATCAGAAGATAATCAAGCAAATTCGATGCCACAAGGATAATGCTCAGATATAGGTATCGATCAGTTCGAGGTCAGCGCCCTCTTCCAGCATCCGCGCAAATTTCAGTACTTCGTCGCTAGGGATCTGCCGAAGTAGTTCCTTCGTCTCCATGTCCATCACCTTGATCACGGTGCGGCCACTGTCTTCATCGACGCTGAACTGCAGTTCGCTGTTTGAGGTCTTGAAATACTCGTTGATGACTTTTACCGCTTCATCCACAGCTTCATCTATGTCTTCAGCTTTCTGGCTGTTGGGTGGCAAGTCCTTGCCCTCCACCGGCAATTCCTGTAGCGGCTTTGCCGGCGTGGCGGGATGCACCCTCTCAGCAGCACGCGTCTGAGCGGTCCCCACATTTAACATAACTTCTGAATCGATTTCGGCCACCATAATCGTCACCTGTCAGTCACAGACGCCCGGGGCGAGTGCCCCGGACATCAAGTACCACTCGCTTAACGCAGGAGTGAAAGCACAGCCTGCGGTACTGTATTGGCCTGGGCCAACATCGCAACGCCGGCCTGCTGCATGATCTGCACCTTGGTCAGGTTGGCAGTTTCAGCTGCAAAGTCGGTGTCGCGAATGCGGCTGCGCGATGCAGTCACGTTTTCCGCATAACTCTGGACGCTGCTGATCACCGCTTCGAAACGGTTCTGGGTCGCGCCGAAGGTCGCGCGCAGTCCCGAAACGGCATCGATATCCGCGTCAGCAGCGGTCAATACGCCCTGGGCCGCAACCGATGTGCTGACGTCGAAAGATGTGGCACCCCCATAGGCTGTTATACCTGTGATATCCAGGTCTGCCCCCAGGATGGTAACCAGGTCACCTGCATCCTGACCAACCTGGAAATTCAGGTCGCCGGCGGTGCCATCGAGCAGCTGGACGCCATTGAAGTTGGCTTCGCCTGCAATCCGCAGAATTTCATCCGACAACAGATCAATTTCGGTCTGCAGACCGGTGCGATCCTCAACGGTGTCATTCGACGCTTGCACAGCCAGTTCGCGTATGCGCTGCAGGTTGTCACCGATCTGTCCGAGTGCGGCCTCGGCCGTCTGTGACAATGAAATGCCGTCAGCGGCATTGCGTGCGGCCTGGTTCAAGCCGCGAATATCCGCGGTCATGCGCTCGACCGTATACAGGCCTGCAGCATCATCCTTGGCGCTGTTGATGCGCAGCCCGGATGAAAGACGCTGGATGGATGTCGCCAGCTCGTTGTTGGTCGCACTCACATTGCGTTGCGCATTGAGTGACATGATGTTGCTAGTAATCATTAATGCCATGTTATTGCTCCAAACTTTGTGCACCGCCTGCAAGGCAGTGTGTTGTCTTTAGCGGATATATCTACAATCGAGATATTCACCGCTTCCAGCAAGGACATCGGCGTCGGAGCCAATTTCTTTAGCAAATCACAGGAAAAAAATTAATCTAGAATTCAAAGAGATAGGTAGACTTGGGTCCGGCTCCGTCACTTCCTGTAGCAACCGGTTCATAGCGCGGTGCATTGACACCGTCTTCTTCGGCGGACAATCTTCGGCACTCAAGCCAGCATCGCCGACCTGTCAGCTTCAAAGATAATTGAACAGCGACAGACCTTCGATCTTGATAAAGCTTTGCTGGGATGCTTGCAGCGCCAACAACTGACGTTCAAAGCGGCTGACGGCCTCGGCATAGTCGAGATCTTCAAGCTCAGAGCGATTCTGCTGCAAGAGCAGGTCGAATGAATCATTCATGTTGCGTTGACTGTCGATCGTATTCAGCCGGGCGCCGATCGATGCGCGCGTAGTCAGCACCTCGTCGATGGCCGAATCCAATCGGGTCAAGGTCGTTGTCGATGGATTATTGGCCTCCAGGTCGAGCGCAAAATCATACAGGACTGAAAACATATCGCTCACGCCACCAGCACCATCATCGACCCGCATGAAGACCTGATCACCCGAGTCGCCGACCGACACCTGCCGGGTTGGACCGATCTGCAGGCTGCGCTCCCCCTGATCGCCATTGTAGGAAAAGCTGCCGGCACCGTTATCGCTGAACGGCTGTGTCCCGGTCTGGTAGCCGGAGAACAGGTACTCGCCGGTTGCATCCGTGCTATTCGCAAGCTGTAGCACTGCATCGAGACTGGTGCGCACTTCGACCGCTATGGCATTTCTGTCGCCAGCGCTCAGTGTGTCGTTATTGGCTCGCACTGCCAGTTCCCTGACACGCTGAAGCACATCGCCGACATCGCTCAGGACTGATTCTTCGAGCTTGAGTCTGGCTTCGCCATAATCTGAATTTCGCTGATATTGTTGCAGGCTGTCGACCAGCTGATCCAGCTCCAGCACGCGGGTCGCCGCAGACGGATCATCGCTGGGCTTCAGTATACGTTGGCCGGTAGCGAGCTGCTGCTGCGTTTTGGCCAGCGCCGTCTGCTGATCCAGCATCGCATTCACGCCCTGTTGGAATATCAATGAGGTTGAAATACGCATGAGCTACCTCGAAACAGCATTTAACAGAGTATCGAACAGTGAATTGGCTGTCGAAATCACCTGGGCAGCGGCCTGATAGGCCTGCTGATAACGCACCAGGTTCGCAGCCTCCTCGTCCAGATTGACACCCGATATCGACTCCCGCGTTGCCGTTGCCTGGTCGAGTATCCGTTGCTTGGCGAGACTGTTGGTCTCGGCCTGGCGGGTGCCGGTCGCAACATCGGCAACCAGTCTGTTGTAACTGTCTGCGATGCTCGCGCTGCCGCCATACATCAAATCATCGGTCGCCAGTGCGGCGAGCAACAATGCATTGCGGTTGTCGCCGATGCCGCCGGTATTGTATTCGGTGTTGAATTCGTCGCCGGCGGCAGGTGCTCCATTGACCGACATGCGGTAACCATGGTCGATGCCACTGGGTGTGGGGAAGACCTCTGCGCCGGTTGCCGGATCATAAGCGATGCCCGCCTCGAGCAAAACCGGGCTGGCAGGATTGCTGTTGTCGTATAGATCGTAACTGGTGCCAGACGTGAACCGGACCAGGACCGGAGGCGATAATTGACCAGACACCGTCTGAAATGCCGGATTCGTGATATCGACCACGGTACCCGGCGAGATCACGCCGGTTCCGGTATTCGCGGTCGCTGCAGCGCTCCTGACCGGCGCAGCCGCGGCGATCTGGCGACTGTTGGCCAACACCATCTGTATTTCCGCCGCACCGGTCCGCGTCGGCCGTACCATGTAGGTATCGCCGTTGGCCGGCGCAGCCGTGATCTCGATCGCTACACCTTCGGCAATGAATGGGTCGGCTGCTGTGCCGCTGCCGGTCATCGGTATGTTTTGGCCGGTCAACGCATTCGTCAGCGCCCAGGCGCCACTGTCGAACTGAAGTTTGTAATCAGCACCGGTCAACTGCGCGACATCCTCGAAACTGACCGCGACATTGCCCGGTGTGCCCGCGACGGTCAGCACTTGCGGTTGTGCGACGCTGAAAAAATCCTGGCCGAGCATGCCATCGAGATCCATGCCACGTTGATGTTGCTCGTTGACAAAGTGACCTAGACCTATCGCAACCAGGCCGAGGCTGTTACTGGCCGGGTCGAGCATGTGATCGCGAAAATTCAGCACACCGCCCAAACGACCACCCGACAGCTGTTTGGTGACCGGAACCAGCACGCCGCCATTACCTTCGACAGCCACACCGAGCTGGCCAGGATCACCCGCTTCCTGAATGACCGATAGCGGCGTTGCCGTGCTTCCCCTGACCAGCGTTTGACCCGTGCCGATCATCACATTCACCGAACCGTCATCCTGCTCGAGCGTCGTCACCGAAACCAGCTCTGACATCTGCCTGATCAGCGTGTCACGCTGATCCAGCAGGTCGTTCGGAGGCTGGTTGGCGCGTCCCTGCTCGATCACGATTGCCTCGTTCAGTTCGGCTATCGCCTGGCTGAACTGGTTGAGCTGGCTCACACCGCTCTGCAACTCGTTGTTGACCTGGCGACGGACACTGTCGACCCAGCTGGCGAGCTCGTTGAACTGGGTTGCGAGCAATTGAGCCTCATTGAACATGACTTCCCGGGCTGCGGGTGAGGCCGGGGTATCGGCAACGTCCTGAACGGCATCAAAAAAGCGTTGCAGTGACGCATTGACGCCGGTATCGGCATCGGCGACTACGTTATCCAGCTGCGAGGCCAGCGCATGGTAGGCTTCGAATTCGGCAGCCGCGGAGGTGCTCGAGCGCACACTGGTCTCCACAAACGCATCGTAGGAACGGCGAATAGTGACCGTCTCCACCCCGGTACCGACAAAACCATAACCCGTCGGCTGCGGTGGTCGCGTCGCCAACTGAACCGACTGACGGCTGTAACCCTCGGTATTCACATTGGCAATATTGTGACTGACCGTGTTCAGCGCACGCTGGAATGCAAGCAAGCCGGATGTGCCGATATTGAATAAATCACCACTGGCCATTTATCGACACCTGCTGATGTGGATGCTGCTATGCATGTTTGTGTAGCTAAGTCTTCTCTGTTGCGACATCGAATCGTCTCTCGATTAACCTTGTACTCGTGCGGCCACAGCCTCTCCGGGCTGTAGCGCCGAAACGACACTGGTGAATGATTCTCTGCTCATAATATTACTGATCTTTTCTGCGTAGGCCGGGTCGGTTGCATAACCAGCCTGCTGCAAGGCCTGCAAAAAAGCTTCTGCATCGTCGGCCTGTTCCAGTGCCTGTTGATACCGCGGGTTGTTTGTCAAAAATTCAACATAATCATTCATACTGTGCTGCAGCGAGCCATACGCGCGAAATGTCGCGGACTCCTTGCGTGCAATACCGTCACGATACTCCAGGGTCGGCACAGTAATCTGCGGACCCTGCCAATTTGTTCCAGCCTTGATACCGAACAGGTTGAACGAATTGCGGCCAGACTGGTCGTGAATCATGTTTCTGCCCCAGCCGGTCTCAAGCGCGGCCTGTGCTATCAATACATCGGCGGAGACACCGAGTTCTTTAGCACTTTCCAAAGCATGCGGCCAGAGGTCTTCGATGAAGGCCTGCTGACTGGTGGGATTCCACTTGAGCACCGGTTGTGTCTGAGATGCCTGCGCACCATGCATCGATATTTCAGCCGTGGCACCAGGGCGCTGCGCCGCGCTCAACGATAGTTGACGCTCGATGACTGCCCCCAGCCCGATGCCGCCATTGCGCGCCAGTTCGAGCGCAATTTGTTTGTCGAACATGTCCATGTAAAAGCGGGTTTGCTCGCCATCGGTCGATGCACCCAATTGGCTGGCCTCGCGCATCGCCTTGAGCATGTTCTGCACCAACAACGCTTCAAACTGGTTGGCCACCGCCTTGTTGGCCTCGGGTGATTGCTGGGACGCCTGGGCCCGTAGCCGGGCCAGGCTATTGAAATCGGTGTAGACACTCGCAGTGGCCAGTTCTTTGAACGTCGTGTTGCTGTTGTTCATCATTGTGGCTGTGCGGGGAAAACCTATATGACCACCAGCTCGGCCCGCAAGGCGCCAGCTTCTTTGAGCGCCTCGAGAATCGCCACCAGATCACCGGGTGCGGCGCCGACCTGATTGACTGCTCGCACGATATCATTCAAATCGACACCGGGCTCGAACACGAACATTCGGTTCTGCTCCTGCTCCACTTCAATTTGGGTATCCTGTACGATTTCGGTCGTTGCCCGATTCGTGAATGGCGCAATCGGCTGACTGACCAGTTGATCCTCGGTAATCGTGACCACCAGGCTGCCATGGGCGACCGCTGCGGGTGTGACACGCACCATATTGCTGATCACGACGGTGCCGGTTCTTGAATTGATGACCACGCGGGCGGCGGCCTCGCCCGGCTCCAGCGTCAGGTTCTCGACCATAGACAGGAATTCGACGCGCTGCAGGTTGTCTCTCGGCGCCATAACTTCGACCGAGACCGGATCAATGGCTTTGGCAGTCCCAAGACCGAACTGCTGGTTGATCGCATTGGACATACGACTCGCGGTGGTGAAGTCGGCCGTGTAAAGATTCAGCGTAAAGGTACCCGCTTGACCCAGGCTATTGCGAATCGGCCGTTCAACAATCGCCCCTTTCGGTATCCTGCCGACACTGGGTATGTTGATCGTTACGCTGGAGCCGTCATCGCCAGCCACGCCCAGACCTCCAACCACAAGATCACCCTGTGCAATCGCGTAGACTTGACCATCGATCCCTTTCAACGGCGCCATCAACAGCGTGCCGCCACGCAGGCTCTTGGCGTTACCCACCGATGACACCGTCACATCGATCTTTTGTCCCTTCTTGATGAATGGCGGCAATTTGGCATGCACCATCACTGCGGCGACATTCTTCGGTTTGAGCCTGATGCCATCCGGGACGACCACGCCGAGCTGCGACAGCATGTTCTTCAGACTCTGTTCGGTATAGAAAACCTGGTTGACCTTGTCCCCGCTTCCGTCCAGCCCGACCACCAGGCCATATCCGACCAGCTGGTTGTCACGCATACCGGCGACCGAGGCCAGGTCCTTGATTCGGTCCGCTCTGGCCGGCGTCAGACTGACGAGCAGGACGCAGAACAAACAAAAACCGCGAGAAAAAACTTGTGACATGCTATCCACCTGTTGCTCTGATCAGAATGGCATCCAAGGCCCGTTGAAGAACCTGGCCAGCCAGCCCATGCTGTTGGTATCGTTGAGCACACCGTTGCCGCTGTATTGGATCTGGGCATTGGCGACTCGGGTCGATGCGATCGAATTATCGGCATTGATATCGCTCGGACGTACAATGCCTCGGAGGCGAATAAACTCCTCACCCTGGTTGATGTTGATCCACTTCTCGCCCTGCACGACGAGATTCCCGTTGGCCAGCACTTCGACAACCGAGACGGTGATACTCCCGGTCAGTGAGTTGCTCTGGCTGCTTTCGCCGGCACCATCGAACTCATGTTCAGAGTTCAGGCTGCTGTAGACAGGCTCGCCCTTGTAGGTGACATCCCTGCCGAAAATGATCGGCTGACTGACCTCGCTACTGGTGGATTTGGTCGTACCGGTATCCGCTGTCTTCGCCGCATCGGTCTTCTCTCGCAAGGTGACGGTGATCATGTCGCCCACTCGACGGGCCTTGATGTCCTCCAGCAACATCAGAGCAGTTCCCGGCTGATAGATCGCATCCGGATTTTGGATCGACGCATCGGCCTGAACCGGCATCGCCGGGGCGAATTCAGGATCGCCGCGTTTTGGTGTTGCGCAACCAGAGGTGAGCACCAGCGCTAAAACACAGGCGCTCAGCTGGACCACATTCATCGGGTTAGCTTTCATAGCAACTTTATAAGTTATTCGTTGCGTACTGCAGCATTTGATCGACGGTCGATATCGCCTTCGAATTCATCTCGTAAGCACGCTGCGCTTCGATCATATTGACCAGCTCTTCAACCGTATTCACGTTGGAACCTTCGAGTGAATTCTGAACCAGGGTGCCCAGGCCATCCAGACCGGGCGTACCGGTTTGCGGCGATCCACTGGCGGCTGATTCCAGAAACAGATTGTTGCCGATGGGCTGCAACCCCGTCGGGTTGATAAAATCGGCCAGCTGAATGTTGCCCACTTCCGAGGGTGCCGCAGAGCCAGGTTCCAACACCGACACCACGCCGTCAGAACTGATGGTGACACTCAGTGTGCCATCAGGAATCGTAATGCTCGGCTCGATCGGGTAGCCCATTGATGTGACCAGCTGACCCGTTTCATCCATTTGTAGCGTTCCGTCGCGGCTGTAGGCCAGGGTTCCATCGGGCAAGCTGACCTGCAACAGACCCCGGCCCTGGATAGCGACATCGAGCGGGTTGCCGGTCTGGATAATATTGCCCTGCGTGAACAGTTTTTCGGTTGCAACGGTGCGCACGCCGGTACCAAGATTCAGCCCCGATGGGTTCAAGGTATCCTCCGAGGACTGCGCTCCCACCTGGACAACGTTCTGATAAATCAGGTCCGAGAACACCGCGCGATCACGTTTGAATCCTGTGGTACTGGCATTGGCCAGATTGTTCGAAATCGCACTCATGCGAGTCTGCTGGGCCTCGAGACCCGTTTTTGCTATCCACAATGCCGTTCCCATCTGTTTTCGCTCCTCTGTCTTGTCGTTTTGACCGGATTAACTCATCTGAATGATTTGCGCTGCAGCCCTGTCGTTTTCCTCTGCGGTCTGCATCATCTTGATATGCGCTTCATAACTGCGCGCGAGCTCAATCATTTTGACCATCGATGTCACCGAATTAACGTTGCTCTGCTCGAGTGAACCAGCAATCATACTGACGCCGGCATCCGGTTTCGTTGGCTTGCCGCTTTCGAGACGCATCAGACCGTCCATACCCTTTTGCAGCTGCTCCAGGGGGGGATTGACAAGTTTGATACGATCGAGCACCACCATGGTTTCCGGTGTATCACCCAATGGCTGAATCGATATCGTTCCATCGGAACCGAAATTGATCGCCGCGTGTTGAGGAATGCTGATCGGTCCCTTGTTGCCCAGTACGCTGTGACCGGCACCATTCTTGAGCCGGCCCAGCGTATCGATATGAAAATCACCGGCACGCGTGAAAGCCTCGGTTCCATCTTTTGCCTGTACCGCAAACCAGCCTTCACCGTTGATCGCCATATCCAGTTCGCGTCCTGTGCTGATAATACTGCCTTTGTTAAGATCGGCACCACTATCCTGAGCCGTGGCATAGACACGACTCGGATGCCCCGGGCCGTAAACTTGCTGACTCAGGCTGGTCTGAAAATCGGCCTTGAAGCCGGTTGTACCCGCATTCGCCAGGTTATTCGAATTCACTGCCTGCGCCGTCATTGCTTCCTTGGCGCCCGACATTGCCACAAATATCATTCGGTCCATAATCAGCCTACCTCGTTAGCAGTGTGCGATTACCTGAGATTGATGATGGTCTGGGTTACAGCATCCTCTGCCTGTATGGTTTGCGCGTTGGCCTGAAAGTTACGTTGCGCCTCGATCATGCGTACCAGCTGATCGGTCAGGTCCACGTTCGAGTCCTCCAGCGCGTTCGACTGAATCAGGCCGAGTCCGGCTGTGCCCGGCTCGCTGACAACTGGCGCGCCTGACGCGAATGTCTCTGCCCAGGCCGTATCACCTAACGGCTGCAGCCCCTGAACGTTGGCAAAATTGGCGAGCACGATCTGCCCCCGAGCTTGCGCTTGCCCGTTGCTATAACGCGCGAAGATAATACCCTCTTTGTCGATGTTGACACCGAGCAACTGTCCAGAGGTATAACCGTCCTGACTCAGGCTGTTCACAGCAAAGTCACTGCCGTACTGTGTGCTGGTCGACAAGTCCATATCGAAACTCTGCGGTACGGTTGCCCCGCCTGTGGGGTTAAACGTGATCGGTATCAATGCCGGCGCATTGTAGGTACCGTCGGTATTGAATGTGACAGCCGTCGTGTCCACCAGCGTGCCATCGATGATCGTGCGCAAATTCCATTCGTTCGGGTTGGTCAACGGGTCCAGCTTGCTGAAGTACAGCGCGACGGTATGATCATTGCCCAGCGAGTCGTAGACCGTTGTCGTAGTCGATGAATTGTAGCCAGCCGGATCGGGAACACCGCCAACCAGCAGCCAGCTCGAGTCCGTCTCAGGCTCACGCGCGTCAAGATTGACATTCGCGTTGAGCGCCGACGTCGGATTCGGCGCCACGTAATCGGTATCAAGCTGCAGAGGACCGATAGCACCGGTTATTGCACCACTACTGTCTGCGCTTCTCGCCATCAGCGTTGCGCCATCGTTGTTGACAACATAGCCGTCACGATCGAGGCTGAAGTTGCCAGCACGCGAGTAGACCGTCGCCCCGGCCGAGTCGAGCTGGAAAAAGCCTGAGCCGCTGATGGCCAGATCCAGCGCATTATTCGTGAAGGTGATATTGCCCTGGGCGAACTGCTGCGCAGCATTCTGCAGTCGCACACCCGATCCGATCGTGGTATCCGACGCGCCCAGCAATGAGGCATAAACATCGGCAAACTCTGCGCGCGATGATTTGAAACCCGTTGTCGCCGAGTTCGCAACATTGTTGCCGATGATGCCAAGATCCGCGGATGCGGCTTGGATTCCACTGAGTGCTGTATTGAAAGACATGTTTCTCTCCCGCTATTCAATCTATCTGATTTGTTCAACATTGCTGAGCGGCATCGAATCACCACTCGCGAGATTCAGCAAAGGTGCTGAACCCTCCTGGTTGATCGTGACGCTGTCAACACGCGTTGCTACAGCAACCTCTATTGCCTGTCGTTCGCCATCGATAAGTGCTTCAGCAATCACTCTGTATTCACCGGGCAGCGCAGCACTGCCGTCGTCTGCCAGGCCATCCCACTGGAACTGGACCGACCCTTCATTGTGGCCGCCCAGTGATAAGCTGCGAACTTCAACCCCAAACGCATCGATGATGCTGAGATCAAGCACGCTGGACTGTTGCGGCAAATTCACATGTCCACTGATCGTACCGCCCGCAGCCAGCGTGCCCGGGCCACCGGGGACGAGCACATTACGGCCGACCAGGCCAGCCGCCTGCAAGGACTGTTCGGACGAAAGCCTGCCTGCCAGCGATTCGAATGAGGCCTTGAGTTCCTGAATACCGTTGACCGTGGAGAACTGTGCGAGCTGACTCATAAACTGGCTTGGATCCAGCGGCTTGGTCGGATCCTGGTTCTTGATCTGTGCAACCAGCAACTCGATGAAATCGGCCTGTCCCAGCTCCGTGCCTGACGCGCCCAACGGGGACATAGAATTTGCCGCACTCGCTCCGAGTGATGGCAGGTTATTGTCCAGGGTGATTTGATCCATGATTAACCTCGTGTCGAAGACCTAAGTGTTTCAGCGGCCCAGATTGAGCGTCTTCAAGAGTAGCTGTTTGGAGGTATTGAATACTTCGACGCTGTTCTGATAGGAACGCGATGCCGCCATCATGTTCGTGAGCTCCTCGATCGTATTCACGTTCGACCGGAATATATAGCCGTCATCGTTGGCGAGCGGATGATCCGGCTGATATTCCTGGCGCGCCGGCGCCTGGCTTTCGACGATGCCGACCGTCTGAACTGGCGTCGACGACGACTGACCACCCAGGGCCTGCATGACAGCCGCGAACACGGGTTGCCTCGAGCGATAGATGTCGTTCTGATCCGCGCTGACCGTATCCGCATTGGCCAGATTACTGGCGACTGTATTCAGACGAACAGACTGTGCGCTCATGGAGGAACCCGCTACGTCAAACACGTTGTAAAGCCCCATGACTATTCTCCTTTCAATGCGGCGGCAAGGCCTTTGAATTTACGATCCAGAAAAGTGAGACTGGCTTGATAACGCAGTGCGTTCTCAGCAAATGCGCTTTTTTCCAGCTGTGAATCGACCGTATTACCATCTAGTGACGACTGGTTGGGTATGCGGTACATGAGTTCTGTGCCACCGGGTTGCGGTGCCAGCTGAATGTGATTTTTATGCGTCACCTTCAGGCCGCCATCGCTGTTCGCCTGTATATTCGCCATGGCTGTTTTGAAGTCGATGTCCCTGGCTTTGTAGCCCGGCGTGTCCGCGTTTGCGATATTCGATGCGAGCAACTCGGCACGGCGTGAGCGCATCAGCAGAGCTTTGTCATGATTTCCGAGC
>JARFQK010000153.1 GCA_029287815.1 Gammaproteobacteria bacterium | reverse complement strand
TGTCGATCCGGAATACATCGTTGGATGGCAGGGTGGTTACGTTTTGAACCCACCACGTGAAGAGCAACGCGTGACCGAAGCCTACGAGGCCGGTTACGAAGACGGCAAGGAAAAGAACACTGACAACTTCAGCAACTGGGTCAAATAAGGCAGCTGACGTTTTTCAGACCGAAAAAGGCCGGTTCACGCGAGTGACCGGCCTTTTTAATGCGCAAGTCTATGAATTTTTCTAAAATTTCAGACAATAGCTCACCGCGGCGGCGCAGAAGAACGAATTTCGAACCGCAGAGACGCGGAGACGCAGAGTTATTCTTGAGTTTCGTTTAGCCACCGAAACGCCCTCCTACACCTACAAAAACAGCTTGCGTCCTTCGCGCCATTGCGGTGAAAAACTGAAATCCTTCCTCCGCGTCTCTGCGCCTCTGCGGTGAACAATGTAGAAGCTTTACTCCGCGCGTCTGCGGTGAATGAGCATCAGACCAGGCCTCTGACGACGCGCTTGAACACCTTGAGCGCATCCGGAATTTCAATATCCATAACCTGGTCAGGGATCCATTTGTTGTCTTTTTCACCCATTACAGCCTGCACATGCTCGCCTACCCTTCGCCTGAGCTGAAACCCGGGCTCGCCATCGCTGTAGGAGAACCCGGCATATTCGGACATACGGTCGTTCAACAGCTCGACGAAGGCCTTGCCATGCTCACCCTCACCATCGAAATCGACCCGGTTGTCCTGAACGCTTTTCGCCAGATTCATAGCCAGTGCGACGACCAGCTTTCGGCGTTTTTCATCGTCGTATTCTCGCTCGACCGCCAGCCGATCGACCAGACTGACGAAAAATGCCAGCAACTCTTCGATGACATCGATGCGCTGGCTTTGCGTGTCGGTCTGGAATCCCTCGTTCTCAAGATTGAGCACATTCGCGCTGGCAATTTTCCACAAATTGAACCCGATCACTCCCGCTGTATCCTCGATACTGCGCTCTTTGTTTTTGTCCTGCCATTGGTTCTTGACGCGTAATCTCATAATTTAGCCAACTGAAACTCATTCAAATTTTCGAATTCGAATAGTATACTATTTTAGTCAAGAATTATTCTACAGCTTATGAAAGACGAGCATTCACAACTGGCAAGATCCATCCAGCACAACTGCAACATATCCGATGCGCGATTTGCGGGTAATTACACGATGTGTGTGTACCTGCTCAAAATGCGTGAGTATTTCCGCTGGGAGATGGCCCAGAATTTTGGATCATCCCTGGCCGGCAACGATGTTGGCAAATGGCTCTCGGAACGAGAGCAACTGTGGTCGGATATCGAACATCAGGACTACGCGAACCTGGAACTTGGCGGCGAATCTTTTGACCCGTTTCACGCGGAGCAGATCAACGGCAGATTACTCGATCATGGGCTTGTCTACAGTGCAGGCATCGGGCAGAAGTCGAAACCACATTTCTTTCTCGCCGACCTGGTCGAGCATCAGCAGCATGATGACTATCGCATCTATGTTGCGGCGCGCGAACACGCGCGCGACCTGACTTCCCCACCCGCGATGAGCCAGGACAAAACGATATACATCCGTCGGGAATCTTTCAAACGCATGGTCTGGGAGAAAATTGAACAGTGGCGATGGAACAAGCCACAAAACGCGATGGCTCATGCGATAGCTTGTTACGACTTTGACACAGACTTGCATCGAGCCCTGGATCAAATGACCCATCATGAACTGGATTCGGCGATCTTGCACGAGATCGGCGAAATCAGAGCCAGCAAGCATCTTCGCGGGTGGGATAAAATGGTGGCTGATCTGATGTTCACGCAGGCTGAAATCATGGCACGTGCCGTGCGTGACCATCTCGCTGACGCAATAGCAACGCTACCGGTTTTGGTGGAAAACCACCAGGAGGCCTCGATACATTTCTACGTGGCCAATCTGACCAACATGCGCAAACACATCTTTCCATCCCTGATTGCGGCTTACGATGACTGGCTCGAGACCGGGGACATCTCGAAATTGCAGCGCCTGATTGATGACAGCAGGGATCATTGGAAAAATATCGGCCACGAGATGCTGGCTTTGTACAACGAACACGGCGAAAATAGCCATCAGCGCATCGAAACGCTGGTCGAAAATAACAAACTGTAACGCAAATCAACATGAGCTCCGATAACACCGCCCATAGGCCCCTGCAAACCATACATGAGGTCAAGCGCGATACCTTCATCTTTGAAAAGCACAATGCTTTGGCCATCGATGTCTGCAACGAGATGATCCGCCGTTTTGAGGCCAGTCAAGATGAGCAGTATCAAGGCCGCATCGGCCAGACCGTATCGAAGGACAGAAGCGTCAAACGCACCACCGACCTGGTAACCAGCGGAAAAGAGAACTGGAAGGATCTGGACAACGAACTCTTCAGGTCGCTGAGTATCGTCATTCACGAATTTCGCGAGTCCTTTCCATTCTTCAAAGGCCCTTTCAAGGACATGGGATACGGTATACAACGCTATCTGCCGGGCGATTACTATCACTGGCATATCGATGGCGGCAGCCATGAGTTCAGCCATCGTCAGCTGGTCGCGCTGTGGTACCTGAACGACGTGCCCGGACCGGGTGGCGAGACCGAATTCCTCTATCAGGATCTAAAAATCAAACCGGAAGCTGGAAAACTGGTATTGTTTCCGCCATTTTGGACACATGAACATCGCGCAGTCACATTAGAAGAAGGTGTAAAATACATTGCAACGACGTGGGTGGTGTTCGCTTAAACCACTTGCCACGAAGCCACCGAAGGCATAAATCGCTTTACGAGCGGTCCACGGTCGCCGGGTACGAGCATACGAGCAGATGACTATATCAAGCAACAGCGGTTGTTGAGATCGCATGAACATTATCGTCAAGCAACCCGAATCGCCAGAGGAACTCAGGCAGTATTTTGATCTCCGCTGGCGCATCCTGCGCGCACCCTGGGGTCAGCCCCAAGGCAGTGAAAAGGACGACATCGAAGATCATTGTTTTCATCTGATCGCAAAGCACAATAACCAGACGGTTGGCGTCGGCAGGTTGAGCTATAACTCTGCGACTGAAGCTCAGATCCGTTATATGGCGGTTGCAGAGGATTATGAGCGCAAAGGCATCGGACGCATGGTTGTAAGATACCTTGAACAGCAAGCCATCAACAGCGGGATCAGCACGATCGTTCTACATGCACGCGAGCCTGCGGTCGGCTTTTACCAGCGGCTCGGTTATCATTTAGAAGAGAAGAGCTACGTGCTGTTCGATGAAATCCAGCACTACAGAATGACAAAAAGCTTGATGGCGTAGGAAAACGGGCACGATCATCGCTTCATTCGCGCCATTCTAATCGTTCTCGCGACGAAGCCATTCTGTGCATCACGGCTCGAACGCTGTCTCTTATACACATCTCCGAGCCCACGAGACTTAATA
>JARFQK010000157.1 GCA_029287815.1 Gammaproteobacteria bacterium | reverse complement strand
GAAAAACCGATCAGCGTGCGAAAACTGGTTGCCCGGCTTGATGAATACTTTGCCGACACGGCTGTCAGCGAGGACTGTATCAGTGGCTGATAAGGTCTTCAGTCGGATTGACTTTAAGACATACTTCCGTCTCCTGGCGGATGTAATGCCGGACATGAAGGGAGCCGGGGTTTGCGATCTCACGGGTCTGATACTCGCCTGCAGCGGGGAGTGGACAGATCCGCTACCTGGAGAAATTCTGGATCTCGCGCGCTTCCTTGAGTGCGGGGAGACGAAGAACGGCAAACAGCTCTCGACTGACTGCGTTAAAGCAGGTGTGAACCTGCTGAGGGTCGGACTCAACTGCAGATTGGGCGAACCCCTGGGTTCACTGGTGATCGCACTGGGAAACGACCCGGATTGTTCCACGGGGCATACTGGCGGCACTGTCGCGGAGCGGCTGGACGCCGTTTCGGCTTGCGTGGAAAGAGAGTATCAGTTGCTATCGGAGCTTGATGCGATGGCAAGGGAACTCGCCGGCCGCTATGAGGAGCTCAACCTGGTCTACGACACCCGCGATGACGTCACGCAGTATGATAACGAATGGGAGGCGTTGAACCAGCTCGTCAAAAATTGCGTGGAGTATCTTGACGTCGGCATGGCAGCCCTCCTGTTCGAAGGCCAGAACAAAACATTATGCGTGTCAAACAAGCGAGAGCCGATTCACGAACCCGATACCGTGTCGCAGAATTTCTATGGTGAGTTCTATGCCTGGATACAGGCAACCGGTCAAAGTGTCGTGATAAACGATTTCGCTGATCGACAGCAAGCCAATCTGTGTCATAGCGTGCCTTACAAGGTGTTGGCCTGTCCGGTGCTTGACGGTGCCGGCAGTCCGGTGGCGGTTCTGGTCTGCGCCAATCACAATAATCGAACCGATTTCTTCAACAGCGACCGCAATCTTCTCGAGGCCATGGCCAGGAAGGCTTCCAAGATTATTCAGGCTAACTACGACTCCCTGACCGGATTGGTAAAAGCGCGGGGTTTTGAAAAGACTGTTCAGGAACTCATGGAGTCTGTACTTGAGAACGGTATTTCACATTGCATGTTGCACCTGGATATTGATCAGCTTCAGGTGATCAATGATACGCTCGGCCGAGAAGCAGGGGATGCGGTGATTAAACAGACTGCGGTGTTACTCCAGCGAAAAGTCCGGACCACGGACGTCGTTGCTTACCTTGGGCAGGGAAAGTATGCCGTACTTCTGGAGAGATGCTCCATCGATCGGGGAATGCAGATTGCGGAAAACCTGCGCGACCTGGTCAGAGCAAAAGAGTTTTTGTGGGATGGCCGGTCCACACAGGTCACCATGAGTGCAGGCATGGCCGCCATTGAATCTGATACCACTGGCGTCGAGTCCGTTCTCGAGGCCGCGGAGATCGCCTGCGATTCGGCAAAGGAATCCGGGCGTGACCGCACACAGATCTACCGGCAGGATGACGGTGAACTCATAGCCCGCAAGCAGCAGATGCAGCTTGTCAACCGCATACAGACTGCGTTGCGTGAGGACCGCTTCAGTATTTACTGTCAGACCATTCAACCTACCCAGCCTGGCCCGGAGCGTTACCATTTTGAAATCCTGGTGCGGATGTTCGATGAGCAAGGGGGAATCGTAAGCCCGGGCTTATTCATTCCGGCGGCCGAGCGTTACAACCTGATGCCGGTGATCGATCGCTGGGTGATCAGAAAGACATGTGAAACCCTGTCACAACGTGATATGGCAACAGTAGCGACCGAAGGTACCGTGTCGATAAATCTCTCCGGGCAGTCGTTCGCTGACGAATCGATCACCAGCTATATTTCAGAACAGCTGATTAAAAACGGCCTGCACCCCACCTGCCTGTGTTTTGAAATTACGGAAACTGCAGCGATGAGTAATACCGAGGCTGCACGGCGAATAATCACTGAGCTGAAAGAGAAAGGCTGCCGTTTCTCACTCGATGACTTCGGTACCGGGATGAGTTCATTTGCCTATTTGAAGACGCTGCCGGTGGATTACCTCAAGATCGACGGATCGTTTGTGCGGCAGATCGTCGAAGACAAGGTCTCAAGGGAAATGGTCTCCTCGATCAACAAAATCGGCCACGTTATGAAATTGAAGACTGTCGCAGAGTTCGTCGAGACCGACGAGATCGGATGGTGCCTGAAAGCCATGCGTGTCGATTATCTGCAGGGGTATAGCATCGCCAGGCCAGTTCCGATCGAAGAATACATCGATTCCCTGGATGACGGGCGGTCCGCTGGTGTTGGCTGATCGACGGGATAGACAGGGATCAGCATTGGCCCGACGGATCAATACATGAGTGTATCCGAACCATCCCTCGCCAGCGAGATCCTGCAGACTCGGGTGGGTGTTATTACGCACCTCGCGCCCCTGTCATCTCTCACCAGCCAGGCTGTGCTGGAAGATTTCGCTGCCGCGGTAGAGGAATGTCTACACCGACGCGAAACCCAACTGGTACTTGATCTGTCGACCGTGCAGCTACTGAACAGCGCTGCACTTAATGCCATGGTCGATATGCAGGATCGGCTGGTTCGCTTGGGTGGCTGGCTCAAGGTGGTGAACGCCAATCCTCTGGTTCTGGACATTTTTCGAATTACCGGTTTTACCGAGTATGTCAGTATCATGGACGGGGATGCAGCGGCGCTGCTGCAGGGCAAGCCAGCCAAGGCGAAGCTGGGAGACCTGCTCGTTGAAAAGGGTCTGATGACTCCCGAACGGGTCGATGAAGCGATCAGCCTGCAGAAGAAGATGTCCAAACGGATGGGGCAGATCATTGTCGAAAAGGGCTGGGTGAGCGAACAGGAAGTGTTTATCGCGTTGGGGGAGCAACTCGGTGTGCCTTTCGTTCGTTTGCGCAACGGTATCTTTGATCCGGATGTTGTCGAATTGCTGGAAAAGGACGTCGCGCTGCGTCTGCGGGTGTTGCCGTTGCAGAGGGTGCGCGGCGTACTCGCGCTGGCAACATCGGACCCACAGGCGATTCCTGCGTTCGACGAAATCGAGGAACGTATTGGCTGTCGTGTCCAACCAGTGCTTGCCAGGCGTGAAGACATCCTCAATAACATCAATGACGCCTACGCGGGCAACGTGGATACCGCCGAGTTATTTGGTGATGTCGACGAAGATTTCGAGGTTGTCGAGAATATTCTGCCGGAAGATTATTCGACCATTGACGAGATGGCCGAGGGCAGTCCCACTATCAACCTCGTCAACTCGCTTGTACAGCGGGCGGTGCGAGATGGCGCGAGCGATATTCACATCGAGCCCGGACGCAAGATATCCCGCGTGCGCTTCCGTATCGACGGTGTGCTTTACGAGGTGACGACCCTGCGTATGGAGCTGCACCCCGCGGTTATATCCCGCCTCAAGGTGATGGCCAATCTCGATATTGCCGAGCGCCGTTTGCCTCAGGACGGGCGTATCCAGGTGCAGACCCAGGGTCGGGCAGTCGACCTTCGGTTCAGTTCGCTGCCGGGACTCTTTGGCGAGAAAGTTGTCCTGCGGGTGCTCGACAAGAACCAGTCACTACTCGATGTCAACAAGCTGGGCATGAGTGAACAGAATCTCGAATCTTTCAAGGCATTGCTCGATCGTAGTTACGGACTGATTCTGGTGACCGGCCCGACCGGTAGCGGCAAGACCACGTCGCTTTACGCGGCGCTGAACTATCTCAACAGTATCGAGCGGAACATCGTGACCATTGAGGATCCGGTCGAATATCAACTCGAGATCGTCAACCAGAACGAGGTGCGCGACAATATCGGGCTCAGCTTCTCAACGATCCTGAAGCACACGCTTCGCCAGGACCCGGATATTGTCATGGTTGGTGAGATCCGGGAGAGTGAGACGGCCGAGATTGCGGTGCAGGCCGCACTCACGGGGCACCTGGTGTTATCGACGCTTCACACGAACCATGCCATCGGTGCAATCACGCGCATGATCGATATGGGCGTTGAGCCCTACCTGCTGTCATCGGCGTTGATCGGTGTGGTCGCCCAGCGTCTGGTACGTACAATCTGCCCCGCCTGCAAGACCAAGTTCGCCGCACCACCGGAACTGGTTCAGCGCTATGGTTGGGAAGGGCAGGGTCGGGTCCAGTTAGCGCGCGGGCGTGGGTGTCCGGAATGCTACGACTCCGGTTATAAGGGGCGCTTTGGTATCCATGAGGTGCTGCAGGCGGACGAAGAACTGCAGAGGCTCGTGACTTCGAATCCGGGCCGCGATGAGCTGGCCAGATATGTCAGCGAACATGATCTGAAGACATTGTTTGATGATGGTCTTGGTCACGTCCGCGAGGGGGAAACGACGCTTGAAGAGATTTCCCGTGTGATAAATACCTAGCCTTTGCGCAGGCTGCGTTTTACCCACAGAGTCCGAATACAGGTTTTATTATGCCCATTGAAGTCCCGACTACTCGTTCAGGAAAAACTGAATCCCCGAAAATGTCGCTGGGGCTGCTTACATCGTTGAACGCGGGTAAGCTCGGTGTCCGCGATCGGATGTTTTTCACCGAACAGCTGTCCCTGCTGCTGGAAACCGGCACTGCGCTGCATGCGGCGTTAAAGGCGCTGAAGAAACAGGCGGAGAATCCTGAGATGAGGCGGGTTATCGAGGGTCTCGAGGATACAATCTCAGAGGGCAAGTCTTTCTCTGTGGCACTGCAACAGTATCCGGACCTGTTTCCCGGGACGTATGCCAACCTGGTGGCAGCCGCCGAAACCGGTGGATTTCTCGACACGGTGCTTGCCGAGTTGCTGAAAATGGACGAGCGGCGTGAAGAGCTGCATCGTGCCGTCGTCTCGGCCTTGTCGTATCCTGTATTTCTCGTCCTGTTTTCCTTCGCCACAGTGTTGTTTGTGCTCGCTATCGTGTTCCCGAAGTTCGCCAGGTTATTTGCTGCGATCGAGGATCAATTGCCGGTGACAACACTGTTCCTTATGGCTGCCAGCGACGTGATGATCAGGCACTGGTTTGCCCTGTCTGTTGGGGTGGTTGCAGGGCTTGCCTGTATAGGCTGGTGGTTGAAGACAGCGGCCGGTCGAAGTGTCATGGACCGCTTCAAAATGCGTGCCTGGTATATACGGGATATATTCGTGCGGATCTACCTGACCCAGTCATTACGCGTCATCGGTCTGTCACTTGCCAACGGCGTAAGCGTCATGGACGCCCTGGCATCGTGCCGGGAAGTGGTCTCGAATCATGTTTTCCGGCAGTTTATTTCGAGTGTCGAGAACAAGGTGGAAGAGGGCGGAGGCTTCTCTGCAGCCTTTCAGCAGGAAACGTTTATTCCGGAAACGGTACGTCAAATGGTCACCACCGGCGAAGAAACCGGTAATCTGCCACGCGTGCTTGGAAGGGTGGCAGACTTCTACGAACGTGAACTGACAAAACGCCTCTCCGCATTCTCCCGCGTTATCGAACCCTTGATGTTGCTGGTGATGGGGGCTGTAGTCGGTTTGATCGTCAGCTCCCTGATTCTGCCCATTTTCAAGCTTTCACGCGCAGTAACGTAGAAGGGGGTTCTGCGGGCCGCACACGGGCGGCGCCCATAAGCCTCTGATTATCAGTAAATAAATATGCGAACACTTTCGGATATTTCGGTTTGAGCTTGTGTGTGTTGAACAGACGTTCAGGCGGGGCGACGCGCGCCTAAAGAACGTCTCTGGAATTGCCGTTAACTGCTTCACAGTCCGTAGGTAATCGGCAATTAGATTAGAAAAGGTGTACTTATGAACAAGCGCCCTCTTTATATTGTGCAGAAAGGCTTCACGCTCGTTGAATTATTGATTGTCGCGATTATTCTGGCGATACTCGCAGCCATCATTGTGCCGCAGTTCGCCTCGACCACCACCGATGCACAGGAATCCGCTTTGCGTTCCGACCTGGCTGCGATGCGAGCGGCGATCGATCTGTACCGCCAACAGCATGGTGCGAATCCGGGAGTTAATGCCAGTGACGGCGCCACCTGTATCGGTGGAACCAAGGGTACCGGAACTGCCGGCACAGCGCTCGCGTTCAGGGATCAACTGGTCCGCTATACCAACGCGAATGGAGACTCCTGCAGCTTGCAGACCGCGGGCGCCGAGACCTTCCCGTTTGGACCTTACCTGAAAGAGGATCAGATCCCGGCAAACCCGATAACCAACAGTGCTGTCATTGAGATCGTAACAGCGGGTGATCTGGAAATGGTGGGTACCGGTGCCGCACTTGGATGGAAGTACGACAGCACCAATGGCAAGTTCATCGCCAACGATACCAATACCGATTCCGTGAATGTGGCTTACGATACCTACTGAGCGCGGTTCGATGTGGCATGTCCGCAACGATTGCTGTTATGAGGGAACTGCGTAGCC
>JARFQK010000116.1 GCA_029287815.1 Gammaproteobacteria bacterium | reverse complement strand
CTGAACTATAACTGGATTAATTTGTCACAAAAGCCAGACAAAGGAATGTCTCTGGAGGAACCGCCTGGATGGGCACTGAAAAGAATGTTGATCAAGCGCTGGTAGAGCGCGTACAAAGCGGAGACACCAGAGCATTCGATTTGCTGGTACAAAAGTATCAGAATCGAATCGCTAAGTTGATAGCGCGTTTTGTTCGGAATCCGGCTGACGTGCAGGATGTCGCTCAGGAAGCCTTCATCAAGGCCTATCGGGCACTACCCAATTTCAGGGGTGAGAGCGCTTTTTACACTTGGCTTTACCGTATTGCGATCAACACCGCAAAAAACCATCTGGTCGCGGCAGGCAGGAAAAGTCCGTCCTACGCGGTTGATGTACAGGAAGTGGAAAAATATGATGCCAGCGAGTGGCTCAAGGAGTATGCAACTCCAGAAAGAGAACTGCTTGCTGACGAAATACAGGTGACTGTCAATAGCGCACTGGAGGGTTTACCTCCTGATTTGAGGGAAGCAATTACGCTTCGGGAGATTGAAGGCTTGAGTTACGAAGACATCGCGCAAGTGATGGACTGCCCAATCGGAACGGTTCGGTCACGCATTTTCCGGGCCCGTGAAGCTATCGATGAAAAACTGCAACCGATCGTGGATAGCGCCAGCCACAACGTAAATAATTAATCACTGATTCACCCAGGGTGACGTGGAATGAACGAATACAACGAAAAAATATCCGCCTGGCTCGATAACGGCATCGAGCTCGATGAAATTGGATCGCTGCAGCCAGAAAGCAGTAACGAAACGTACTCAGTGATGACGCGATACAACATCATCGGCGATGCGCTTCGAAACAAAATTACTGATGCCTCAATGATCGATATCAGTGCCAGTGTGCGTGAGGCGATTGCGAACGAGCCTTCCATGGCTGACGCTGCCATATCGAGACGAAAGGTGGGACAGCAAAAGGAGTCCTGGTTCGGAATGGGTGCGTGGCTGAAGCCGATCGGTGGTCTGGCGGTGGCTGCCAGCGTGGCAATGGTCATGGTGGTCACATTGACCGAGCAGCAGAGTGAGACGGGCAGTGCGGTCGTTGCCAACGTCGACCAACAGCCAGTGCAGTCAGTTCCGGTGAGCACGAATCCGTCCAGCTACCCCGATCCTGGGCTCGCACTGCCGGTCGTCAACCTGAACAGCTATGTCAGTAAACATTCCGAGTACGCCGCGCAGGATACGATGCAGGGAATGATGCCCTACGCGCGTGCTGTGAGCTACGGATCGGAAAACGACGTTCCTAGTCAGAGCCTTACTGAAGGCGACCAGGCTGAGAACCCCGCTGGCAAATGAAAACCGGTGTATCAGTCTCACTGATTATCACCGCTTTAAGCCTCGCACCTGCACTCGCAGCAAATGTACCTGAAATAGTCAGCGGTTTGTCCGCCGCTGACAAGCGCCACAACTATGAGGGCACGTTCGTGCTGCGAAAATCGGACAAAATGACGACGATGCGCGTTGTGCACGGCTTCGACCAAAGAGGCGTCTGGGAAAGCATGGAAGCGCTGAATGGCGAAGCGCGTAAGATCGTACGTCATAACAATGAGGTCCTGTCGATATATCCAAATCACAAGTTGGTAACCATCAGTAAGATGGGAGACAAGCCCGGCATACACCCGATTCTCCCGGAAAATCTGGACAATCTGCGCAATTACTACACGATTGAACCGCTGGGCAAAGACAGGATCGCGGGCAGGGAGACATCTGTTCTGGACCTACAACCCAAGGACAAATTCCGCTACGGCTATCGCTACTGGCTGGATACCGACACCGGCGTATTGCTCAAATGCGATTTACTCGACGAAAACGAAAAAATCATCGAGCAAATGATGTACACCTCCTTTCGCGATCATTCCGAAGTGCCCGCGACCGCGTTCAACATTCCGGAGCTCGACGGATACGCCCGAAAACGGCTCAACAAGAAGAGCGAGACGCCCGCTGCGATCGGCTGGCGCGTGACCGATCTCCCACCAGGGTTCATGCTGACCCAGAGCAGCGACCGCAGCGAGGGCCCGAACAAATCCTTGCATATGATGTATTCCGATGGTTTGGCCTCGGTGTCCGTGTTCATAGAATCGGGCGAGAACAGTCCTCATTATCTGGAGGGGGCCTCCACGATGGGTGCTCTAAACGCCTACGGCAAACCGGTCGACGGTGTGCACGTCACCGTGATGGGGGAGGTGCCTGAACAAACCGTAGCGCGAATTGCCCATTCTACCGAGCCCCAGCAATGATCGAAGAACAGGCAAAGGTCATTGCGATCGACAACGACCAGGTGCTGCTCGAAGCCCAGAGCCAGTCGAGCTGCAACGCCTGCGCGGCTCGGCAGGGTTGTGGTACTTCGGTTCTGTCGAAATGGGTGGGTCGCAAATTTACGCGTTTCAAAGCACCCAACACGGTCAACGCTCGTGTCGGTGAGGTCGTCGTTGTCGGTCTGGCCGAGGACGCGCTGCTCAAGGGCTCATTGCTCGTTTACCTGCTGCCATTGATCGGAATGATAATATTTGCTTTGGTAGCCGACAGCCTGATTGCTGCCGAGACCGCCTCGCGTGATCTGCTGCTGGTGGTGGCGGCCGTGCTCGGGTTTTTTGTTGCCTCATTCGTGTCCCGCGTGGTGCTGTCCTCAGGCGCTCTGATGGGTAAACTTGCCCCGGTGATTGTCAGAAAAAACATCGCGGGGCGGTAATCTGCTACAATTCCGTTCTCAGTAATCCGGCCATTGCCGGTTTTTTTTCTGCCTGACATGCCCGTTGATTTAACCCTTTATGTCCGTGAAGGCTGTCATCTCTGCGCCGACATGGAACAAGCTTTGCGGGAATGTATATCCGAAGTTCAATTTGAGATTCATCGCGTGCCAATCGAAAATAATGCAGAACTCGAACGGGCCTACGGCACAAAAGTGCCGGTGCTCGTCTGTGGTGATCAGGAAATTTGTCACTATTTCCTTGATAAACAAGCATTGTTACGGCATCTGAACTGACATGTCTCTGCAGAATATCCGCAATTTTTCTATAATCGCCCACATCGATCACGGCAAGTCCACGCTTGCCGATCGCTTGATCCAGACCTGTGAAGGCCTGAGTAATCGGGAGATGCAGGAGCAGGTGCTGGATTCGATGGATCTCGAACGCGAGCGCGGCATCACGATCAAGGCGCAGAGCGTCACGCTGAATTACAAGGCATCGGATGGCGAAACCTATCAACTCAATTTCATCGACACGCCGGGCCATGTTGACTTCTCCTACGAAGTGTCGCGCTCGCTATCGGCTTGTGAGGGTGCGCTGCTGGTCGTCGATGCGTCACAGGGTGTCGAAGCCCAGAGCGTGGCCAACTGTTACACCGCGATCGAGCAGGGCCTGGAAGTCATACCGGTGCTGAACAAGATCGACCTGCCGGCTGCGGATCCGGAGCGCGTCATCGAAGAAATCGAGGACGTGATTGGGCTCGAAGCTGCGCACGCATGTCGTGTTAGCGCCAAGACCGGCGAAGGTGTCGACGAATTGCTGGAGCAGCTGGTCAGGGAAGTGCCGCCGCCCGAGGGCGACCCCGATGGGCCGTTACAGGCGTTGATCATTGATTCCTGGTTTGATCCCTACGTCGGCGTGATCACGCTGGTGCGGGTTATGCAGGGCAGTATCAAACCGCGACAGAAAATGCTGATCATGTCGACCCACCGGCACTATATGGTTGACGAAGTCGGCGTATTCACGCCCAAGCGTGAAAGCCGGCAGATATTGAATGCGGGTCAGGTGGGTTATCTCATCGCCGGCATCAAGGAAATCGATTCGGCGCGTGTAGGCGATACCATCACGCTCAGCGACCGACCCGCGGCTGAACCGCTGGAGGGCTTCAAACAAATCCAACCCCGTGTGTTCGCCGGCCTGTTTCCGGTCGACGCCGACGACTACGATGACTTCCGTGATTCGCTCGAAAAGCTGACGTTGAACGATGCCTCTCTGAGCTATGAACCGGAGAATTCGACAGCGCTTGGTTTTGGCTTTCGCATCGGCTTTCTCGGTATGCTGCACATGGAGATCGTTCAGGAGCGACTCGAGCGTGAATACGGGCTCGATCTGATTACGACAGCGCCGACCGTCGTTTACCAGGTGCTCACGACCAAGGGCGAGCTGTTCGAAATCCACAATCCGAGCGATCTACCGGAAGTCAACTACATCGAGGAAATCCGCGAGCCCATCATACGCACGAACATTCTGTTACCCCAGGATTATGTGGGTAACGTGATCTCGTTGTGCATCGAAAAGCGCGGTGTGCAGAAAAACATGCAGTATCTGGGGCGCCAGGTTTCGCTGGAGTACGAGATGCCGCTGAGCGAGGTCGTGCTGGATTTTTTTGACCGGCTCAAGTCAGTCAGCCGAGGGTATGCTTCTTTCGATTATGATTTTGCCCGTTTTCAGCCGGATGATTTGGTCAAGGTCGATGTACTGATTAACGGTGAAAGAGTCGACGCATTGTCTATAATTGCACACCGGGACGTGTGTCAGCGCCGTGGTCGGGAAGTTGCGGAGAAGATGAAGGAACTGATCCCGAGGCAGATGTTCGATGTTGCGATCCAGGCCGCGATTGGGCGACACATCATTGCGCGGACCAATGTCAAAGCGCTACGGAAGAATGTGACTGCCAAATGCTACGGCGGCGATGCAACCCGCAAACGCAAGCTGCTGGAAAAGCAAAAGGCAGGAAAAAAACGAATGAAACAGTTCGGTAAAGTCGAGATTCCCCAGGAAGCCTTCCTTGCCGTTCTCAAAGTGGAAAGCAAGTGATAAACAATGATGGTCTTTGATTTTTCTTTTTACCTATTCCTAGGTACCGTGATTACCGGTCTCATCTGGGCGTTTGATGTCTGGGTGCTGGCGCCCCGCAGAAACAAGGTTGTGCAGGCTCAGTCGGATATCCATCAAGGTGTTGAAATCAAACGCGGCGGAAAGGAGCCGGTGATCGTCGAATATGCCAAATCCTTCTTCCCGGTACTCCTGATCGTGTTCATTCTGAGAGGTTTCATCGTCGAACCTTTCCGGATACCCTCGGGCTCAATGTTGCCCTCGTTATACGTTGGCGACTTCATCCTGGTCAATAAGTTCGCGTACGGTATCCGGCTGCCGGTGTGGAACAAGAAAGTCATCGAGACTGGCGAACCGGAGCGGGGTGACGTCGCTGTGTTCAGATATCCACGTGATCCCTCCCTGGACTACATCAAAAGAATCATCGGCTTACCTGGCGATCATGTTGCTTATTACAACAAAGTGCTCTATGTAAATGGTAAGCCTGTGAAAAGAGACTTCGTCGGGCAATACAGCGGCCCGGGACAGTCTCATGCAAACGAATACACGGAAGAGCTGCACGGGAACCAGCATGCAATATTGCTGCAACCAGGGCGTCCGAGCAGCCTCGAGGGCGAGTACATCGTTCCAGAGGGCATGTACTTCGTTATGGGTGACAATCGCGACAACAGCAATGACAGTCGCGTATGGGGTCCGGTGCCGGAGAGGAACCTCGTCGGCGAGGCATTCATGATCTGGATGCACTGGAGTGGCGGCGTAGAATGGGGCCGCATCGGCAACATGATCGATTAATGAGGCAGCTCGATGAAAAAACAAAAAGGTCTGACGTTAATCAGCTGGTTGATCATTGTCGCCATTGTTGTGTTCAATGGCATCATCGCGCTCAACGTAGTGCCGGTCTATATGAATGATCACAGTGTCAAGTCGATGATGCGAAACCTGGAGCTGGATTCAACCGTTAGAGGCCAAACACCGAAAAAGCTCAGGGAGACGATTGTTAAGCGACTCCGAATCAATAACGTATACTCGGTGAAAAAAGAGAATATCCAAATCAAGAAATCCAAGAACGATTACCTGATCATCATCGAATACGAGCCGCGCGGAAAACTGTTCGGTAACCTCGATTATATCGTCTCGTTCAAACACGAGGCCAGGGTTGCGGCCAATTAACACCGGGTCGACTGCATCATGGCGCAGGATACTGCACTGGCTTTTTTCAGCCAGCGTCTTGAATACACCTTCAAGAATGAGTCCCTGCTCAGTCGGGCGTTGACGCATCGAAGCGCTGCATCATTGAATAACGAGCGCCTGGAGTTTCTCGGCGACGCCATTCTTAATTTTGTGATTGCATCGAGACTTTTCGACCAATTTCCCGATGTGCAAGAGGGTGACCTGAGCCGCCTCAGGGCCAGTTTGGTGAACCGCAGCAGCCTTGCTGAAATAGCCAAAATGCTCCAGCTAGGAGATCATATCAAACTCGGGTCGGGCGAGTTGAAAAGCGGCGGGCGACGGCGTGACTCGATCCTGGCGGATGCAGTGGAAAGTCTGATCGGGGCGGTCTATCGCGACAGTGATTTCGACACGTGCCGTCAGATGATTTTGCGCCTCTACGCAGAGAAGCTGCAGAATATACCGGATGTCGACACCCTCAAAGATGCGAAGACACGATTGCAGGAGCTGTTACAGTCCAAACGATATCCGCTCCCGGTTTACACAGTGACCGAGGTGCATGGCAAAGCGCACAACCAGGTGTTCACCGTTGAATGCGTCATTGACCAACTCGAATGCACCACGTCAGCCCAGGGCAGCAGTCGCCGCAAGGCGGAGCAGTCGGCAGCCGAGCGTGCAATCGCACAGATCAATCAAAAATCGACCTCCTGAGCAGGCGGTCTCTGTTACAGTACAAAAAATGAAGGCTAATGCATTCCGTTGTGGTTTCGTCGCGATCATCGGCAGGCCGAATGTGGGTAAATCCACCTTGCTGAACCATATACTGGGGCAGAAGATCAGCATAACGTCGCGCAAACCGCAAACGACCCGTCATCAAATCCTCGGTGTGAAAACCACGGCTACCGCGCAGGTGATTTACGTGGATACACCGGGGATCCACAACCGACGCAGTACCGCGATTAACCGCTACATGAATCGTGCTGCAAGCTCGGTGCTGGGCGATGTCGACCTGATTTTGTTTGTGGTCCAGGCGCTGCAGTGGACCGAGGAGGATGAGGTCGTGATGAATCGTCTGCGCGACGTCGACGTACCGGTAATGCTCGTGGTCAACAAGATCGACAAGCTCGATGACAAAGACGCGCTGTTGCCCTATATCGAGAAGCTCACAGCGATGCGCGAATTCGATGCGGTTGTTCCATTGAGTGCGCTGCACGCGCAAAACATTACGGCGCTGGAAGCGGACGTGCATCAGCGGCTGCCGGAGAATGGGCCGTTCTTCCCTGAAGATCAGATTACCGACAGGAATGTTCGCTTCCTGTCCGCAGAGATTATCCGCGAGAAACTCATTCGAGAGCTTGGCGCCGAGCTACCCTACACGACAACGGTCGAGATCGAGCGTTTTGAAGAAGGGGAGGCGATCACGCGAATATATGCAACCATATACGTCGAAACCAGGGGCCAGAAAACCATTATCATCGGACGCAAGGGTTCTCGTTTGAAAAGCATCGGTACAAAAGCGCGCATCGACATCGAAAAAATGCTCGATACCAAGGTGTATCTCGAGTTGTGGGTGAAGATCCGCGAAGGTTGGTCCAATGATGAGCGTGCCCTCGCCAGTCTGGGGTACAGCACCGAGTAGCCGCTAACCCGCATCTCTCACCAGGCGGCGTAGAGTACTGGTAAGGCATTGGCTCTTTTGGGAAAACTCGAATGATCGAGAATACAGCGTGTTTTTTAAACGTGCCTATCACGGTTCAGGCTAGTCTTCGCGTCCGTAAGCTTGCTCTTCACTCAAACCGTAGCTATTGCTACGCTTTTCGCTCCAGAGCGGCGGTTACGAACACGAATCCTGCGCCTGCTCCCGTGATCCTGGTGAGAGATGCGGGCTAAGCACTATCATGCTGTGTTGTGAATGGCCCGTGCCAGCAGCCGTCATTGCGAGGCACGAAGCAATCTCTGTCAAGGTCACGCGCAGGTCTCAGAGATTGCCGGGCTACCGCTCGCGATGACGCGGTTTTGCGCCGTGGCGAGATAGAATAGCGGTATTTGCTGTACGGGTCATCCTTGAATGCAAGTCAACGCCGAACCTGCTTACATTTTGCATAAACGCCCTTACCGTGAGAGCAGTCAGATACTGGACGTGTTCAGCCGGAACCACGGCCGACTGGCGCTTATGGCCAAAGGCAGTCGCGGTCCGCGCGCCAAAGCCAGCGGCATACTGCAGCCGTTTCGGCCGTTGTTGCTGAGCTGGGTGGGCCGGGGCGAGATGCCCACGCTCACAACCGTCGACATCGCCGAGGCGCGACCACCGGACTTGCGCGGCAAGGCATCGATCTCGGCGATGTACCTTAATGAATTGCTGGTCATATTGCTGCACCGAGGTGATGTTCACGAAGTGCTTTTTGCTGAATATCATGCGTCCTTGCGCGGACTTTCGCAGGCACCTGAGGTGGAAGTAGTTCTGCGAAACTTTGAAAAAGTCATGCTCGAACAGTTGGGTTTTGGCCTGAACCTGACCAGTGACGCTGATTCCGGCGAACCGGTAAAGGCGGATTGCTATTACGCCTATCACTTTGAGCACGGCCCGGTACGATGCTCACCGGGCGAGCGGGCGAGGCAACAGTGTCCGGTGCTAGCAGGCAGCAGCTTGCTGGCGTTTGAAACGGGTGCGCTCGAATCAGCCCGTAGCATCGCTGAAATAAAAACGTTGATGCGCCATGTAATCAACCGGCATCTCGGCCACCGAAAATTGAAAAGCCGGGAGCTG
>JARFQK010000079.1 GCA_029287815.1 Gammaproteobacteria bacterium | reverse complement strand
ACCCTCACCGGGTCTATGCAATGCGGTTTTTTCCGCAACCTGTTCAATGGCCTCGCCGTTGCTATTGAACAACACCGCGCGACTGGACTGACTGCCTTGATCAATGCCGAGAAAATAGCGCATCAATATTGATTGACGATTCCAGGCTATCGCGGAAAGCACATCCAGAGCGACGGTGTGAGTGAAAGGACCGTAGGGTGCGCCGCGCGCACCACGAATCTTCAGTATGGTGGCCGGTTCTGGTGCGCACGGCGCACCCTAAGATTTTGCGCAAACGAAGACCAGCCTGCACAGCGGCAGGCACGCTTGAAACACACATTGTGTTTTCGATCATCCGAGGTTTGTCAAACGGGCCAATGCTGCATCAGTCTTTTGCGTCGCCTGATGCGCGATGCGGATTGAGCGCGTTGGCGCCCTCATGCTGCAATAGCCAGGATTTGATTCTTATCCAGTCACCCTGGGTATTGCCCGCGAAGCCTCCGATGCCTGTCGCTGAGACGACCCGGTGACACGGAACGACCAAAGGCAGCGGGTTTTTCCGGCAGGCATTGCCGACTGCGCGCGCGGACGTCCCGAGCTTTTTCGCCAGCTCGCCATAGGTGACGACTTCACCGGGGGGTATTTTTCTCAGTTCATCCCAGACCTTTTTCTGGAACGGCGTTCCCTCGTTCGAACATTGACCAACGACATCGACGTCCGCTGTCGGATCATTGAGGTACTGTTCGATCCATCGACAAACTCGAATCGCTGCTTGGTTCCGCGGTGCAATTTCCGTGTCGGCATCGATGAAATCGACGCCGGTCAGCCTGTTGTCGACAAAACACAGGCCGAGGTGTGCGAATGGAGTTTTGATGCTAGCCTGATAGTCTCTCATTGCTCTGCGCTCCTGCTGTCTCAGCTTCATTGCCGCGTAACAGGCGTATGTGCTGGAGCTTCTGCCTGATCAAACGCTTGCGTGCGTCACTGGGAGTGATCGCCAACAGCTCAGAATACGCATGTTGGGCGTCGTCATACAGCTTTGCCTTTACCAGCGCGTCCGAGGCCTTGAAACGCGCCGACTGTGCCCAAAGGTCGGACATGTTGTGATCGCCGGCTCTTGCCGATTGCATATACAGCATCGCGGCCTGGTCATAGCGCTCCATTTCATAATTCGATTCTGCCTTCCAGTAATAGATCTCGCGTCTGAGTTTGTCACCCATGGACTCGATCGGCAACAGATCAAACAGTTCCAACGCTTGTTGATGCCTTTGAACAGTCTGTAAGTCGAACACCACCTGTAGATAGCGATCAACCATGTCCGCGCTCAACTCCTCGACATCCTGCAACGACCGCCTGAGTTCCGCCTCCCCTTGCGCGTGACTGCCCTGGAGAATGAGGACGCGCGCCTTACGAATTTGCCAGTCAAACAGCGCTTCACCCTCTGGCGGCTGCGGCAGACTCGCCATCATCGTCGCTGCCAGGGTCAGATCACCGACAGCCAGGGCGTGATCAACCAGGCGATAGCGCACCTCAACCGGGAGATCATCGGCCGAGCCCACGCGATCACTCTGCGTATACAGCTGATTGGCGACCTCGAGCCCCGCATCCGTGCCAGTCAACGAGCCGACAAGCGCTTGATGTGCGCGCTTACGTTGGTCCTGGTCGACAGTCGTCAGCGCGACCACCGCGAACATGCCCCGGGCACGGACAGGCTCCTGGTCCTGAATCTTGCTGGCACGCTGATGCCAGGCTTGATCGTTCCCTTTTAACAGCTTGAACCGATTACCCGCCTGCTCACCGATACGCAGATACAGGCGCCAGAGATCGTCCGCATTGACGGTGAAATGCTCGCCGAGCACGGCCTGGCTGCGGTTCAATGCGAGCAACTGCTCTGCAGCTTCGGCCGCAGCAATCAAATCCTTGTTGTGCAGATGGGCTTCATACAACACATAGAAATACGCCCGTTGTTGAGCCTGAGTCAGGCTGGTGTCGGCCAGCTGCGATTTGGTATCCGTCACGTAGCGTTCGGCCTCGTCAGGTCGTGATCGTGCGCCTGCCAGCAGACGCAGAGCCCTGGCTTTGTGCGAAGTCTCATCGGCCAGCAGATCGGCAACTTCAGCTGGACGCTCAGCCCGCAACAGCGCCTGCGCCTGAAGCAACTTCCAGTCTGATTTATTATCCCCGTAATCACGGCGATACCTGCGCAACGCCCTGTTCGCATCCTCCGCGTAATCCAGCTGCAGATAGGCGCGAACGATCAGACGACGCCAGAATGCAGTCCGGTCCCGATCTAATCCTTGGCCCTCCCAGAGCAGGTCACGAGTCAAGCGCAACGACTGCTCAGCCTGACCGAGCTGCAACAGCGCGATCACTTTTTGAGATCTTACCCAGCGGGCGATTTTGGGTGTGATCTGGGTGCCGGGTTCAGCACTTGCCAGCAGCCCATCAGCACGCCGGATAATTTCCTCCCAGTGCTCCTGCGCGGACAATGTCTGAAAGTATCGGAATTCGAACGCGTACCAGTCTGGGCCATACTCTGGATAGCGTTTTTGCTGCTGATCGATCATACGCATCGCCAGCCCTGCGAGCCCGATGTCAGTAAGCTCGCTCAGTTGTTCCAGCGACTGATACGCGAGAGACTGCGGCTGTTGAACCGGTTCGCTTGTTTTTGCCTGGCTGTCCGCATGCTGTTCTAACGGCGGCTCACTCGGCAAAGTCGTGGCCTGGGCCAGCTTAGCGCCGACAGGCTCGGCTGCAGCGGAGCCGTTCAGAACGCTGACACTGAGGCAAGAAAAAAACAGAATTTGCTGAACGCGCATAGGCTAAATACCAAGCGAGAGAGCGACCATTCGAGCACTCTACTCTGTCTCAAACAAGTCGCATCCAAATTCCCGAGAGTATGCGCCCGTGCAAAAACGGCGTTCTCACCTGAGCTGCACCGCGGCTGAATTGTTGCCAGCATCCGGGACTCTGGCGCGGTGCAGCGACGATCCGACCGAATCGGTCAAAGCTTCTCCTTGATGCGCGCAGCCTTACCCGTCCGACCGCGTAGGTAATAGAGTTTCGCCCGCCGAACCTTGCCGCGGCGTTTGACTTTGATTTCAGCGATGTTCGGGCTGTAGGTTTGAAAAACGCGTTCAACGCCTTCACCGTGTGAAAGCTTGCGCACGGTGAAGGCCGAATTCAAGCCTCGGTTACGCTTGGCGATAACAACACCCTCAAATGCCTGCAGACGCTCACGATTACCTTCCTTCACGCGAACCTGCACGACAACATTGTCGCCGGGATAGAACGCCGGAATTTCCTGTGTTATCTGCTCGGCCTCGAGCTGTTGAATTATGTTGCTCATCTTGATCACTCCAATAGAAACCTAGGCCAATGGCCTTTTACTTTTTAGCCCGATGATATTCATCGCGGAATTCATCGAGCAATCGCCGCTGTTCATCGTTCAGACGGATTTTTTCGAGCAAGTCGGGTCGACGCAACCAGGTTCTTCCCAGTGATTGCTTAAGCCGCCAGCTCACAATGGCCTTGTGGTCACCGCTCAGCAGAACCTCCGGCACCCGCCTGCCATCGATCTCCTCCGGCCTGGTATAGTGTGGGCAATCCAACAGACCCTGCATGAACGAATCCAGCCGCGCTGAATCTTCATCACCCAGAACACCCGGCAACATTCTGGCAATCGCATCGATCAGTACCATGGCGGCAAGCTCGCCACCACTGAGCACATAATCGCCGATCGAAATCTCGTGATCGACGCAGGCCTCGATCAATCGCTCGTCGATACCCTCATAGCGTCCGGCAAGCAGAATGTAATCTGGCGGATGCACACCGCTCTCAGCCAGCGCCAGGTGCCTGACTTTCCGCTGATTCAGCCTTTCACCCTGCGGGCTGAGATAGATCACGCTGGCAGACTCACCTGCCTGTTTCTTCGCAGCCGCAATGGCATCCGCCAATGGCTGGACCTTCATCAGCATGCCCGGACCGCCTCCATAAGGGCGGTCATCAACGGTACGGTGGCGATCATGGGCAAAATCCCGCGGGTTCCAGCAGGTTAAGCCGATCAGGTCCTGCTTGATCGCACGCCCCAGCAC
>JARFQK010000402.1 GCA_029287815.1 Gammaproteobacteria bacterium | reverse complement strand
TCTGTGCAATGTCACGGCTGATGAGGTCAGGCGGGCAAACGCGGTCCATCCGATATCGGCTGTGCAATACGAGTACTCGTTGTGGCGGCGCGAAGTCGAAACCGATTTGCTGCCGACGCTGCGTGAGCTCGGCATTGCACTGGTGCCCTGGTCGCCACTCGGGGGTGGCTTCCTGACCGGGGAAGTCAAGTCACTGGCCGAGGACGATTTTCGACAGAACAATCCGCGCTATGCCGGTGAAAACCTGGCGATCAACAGAGACAGATTTGCGCCGCTGATTCAGCTTGCCGAAGATTTCCGAATCACACCAGCGCAGCTGGCACTGGCGTGGCTGCTGCATCAGGGGGAGGATATCATACCGATTCCGGGCACGCGCAAACCGGGGAGGCTCGATGAGAATGCCGCGTCCGCAAATGTCCGGCTGGATCAGGAAACCTTGGAACGCATCAACCAGATCGCGCCGATTGGGCTGGCTGAGGGCGCTACACTGCTTTAGTGGGCTGGAGTTGGAGTTACTGATATGCAGGAAACGATCACCTTGCAAACGCCGCAACGCGAAATTCTGGTCGATATCACGCCGATGGTGGAGAGTGTCGTGCAGAGTAGCGGTGTTGGCTATGGCATCATCAACGTTTATGCGCAGGGCGCAACGGCCGCGATCATGGTGCAGGAGAACTGGGATGAGAGCGTACAAACCGATGTGGTCAATCTGTTGCGCAAGATGATTCCAAAAGGCGTCTGGTTGCACGATGCCCAGGATGGCAACGGCGATGCACACCTGAAGTCCGGTCTGGTCGGCCCATCGGAGACCATTCCGATCATCGATGGTCGCCTCGGCCTGTCGACCTGGCAGAATATCTTTTTCTGTGAATTCGATGGTCCCAGAAGCGAGCGTCATGTGTTGTGTACTGTCATCTCGGATGAGTGAGCTTAGCCTGCATTTCTCACCAGGGCGCCCAGAAGCCTGCCAGGGCATTAAACCACTTATTGATGCTCGATGATCGCAAATGCAATACGTTTTTCCAGCATGCCTATCATGGTTCGGGCTGGTCTTCATCCGTGGAAGAGCGTAGGGTGCGCCGCGCGCACCAGAACCGGTCACAACCCGAGGATGCGCGGTGCGCACGGCGCACCCTACGGTCTCTTCACTCAAACCCTAGCTATGGCTACGCTTTTCGCTCTGGAGCGTCGCTTACGAGCACCAGCCCGGCCGTCTCACCAGGGGGCGAGATGATCACGCCGAGACTTGGATTGATGAAATACATCCCTGTATTTCACCCCTTCGGGGTCGCTTTGCGGTCCAAATCCGTTCCAGACGGATTAGTCACAAAGGATTTTGCGAAGGAGCGGAAAAATCGTGTGTATTTCCGACTGAGGAAAATTTTCTGTGGATTCAAAGATCAAGTGAGAGCTCGTCCATCTGGAGAGACGGCCGGGTTAGCTCCTGCGCCTGCTCCCGTGATCCTGGTGAGAAATGCGGGTCTAGGCTTGTGTTGTCTGAAAGGTAATCGCCCCTCAATAATTTGTCGTGTCGGCGATTCCGAGCAATTTTTGGACAAGCGTAATAAGCCGTTTTCAGAGGACATTTGGCCAGCACCTCGTAGCAGCATCCATGCGGGTTGCGCAACATTCATTAACTCCGCGCTCTCTGCTTCTCTGCGAACTCTGCGTTTCATTAACGTCAGTCGAATCCTGATCAGTCGGGTGACAATTGGCGGCCCAGGTAGAGGTAGATCGTCGATGTGTGGCTGTCATTGAAACCGTAGGCAAGATAGAGCGGGCCCAGTAGCGTGTCGGCGCCAACGAATACGCTGCCGGCGAGCACCGAGTTATCAAGGCTGATCTGGTCGCGGTCATCCCAGGCGTTGCCGGTCTCGATCGAAAGGCCTGCGTACATAGGCAGCAGAGTAATATTGCCGAGGCGACGGTAAAATGCGGTTGTTAGCAAACCGAAATGTTGACCGGCCAGCTGCCTGTTCAGGAATCCGGAAAGCTCCAGGAAACCACCGCGCCGGAACAGTGCGTTGTACGGCGCATTTTCGTCCAGCGTTGTCTCAATCATACCGCGCCCGTAGACAGTAAAGCGCTTCCAGCTTCCGGCGCCGTCGAGGCGGAAGCGCACCTGATCATAATCGAGATCGGCCCCGAGTTTTTCACGATTCGCGCGCCACTCCAGCAGCCCGCGTGCGCCGGATCGGGGGAAGTCGACGCTGTTCAGGGAGTCGTGTAACAGACTCAAGCTGTATCCGCCCTCGTCGAAATCCGTTGTCGTCTCCGCTGGCACGCCGACCAGTGTTCGTGTGTCGCCCGCTGCACGGCTCAGGCTAAAGCGCATTTCGGTATGTTGTTTGAAGATGCGCCCAGCAGACAGCCGCATAAACGATCTGTGGAACCTGAGCAGCTTCTCGACGTCATTGCTGTCGTCGGTTTCAGGAAAAAGATAGGTCGAGTAACCCGCATCGCCGCTGATGAAATACTGGAAGCGCTTGTCCAGTGGCTGATACAGAGAAAGCGTGAAACGAGGTTCACTGCCAGCTGCGGCGTATGCCCGAAATTCACCGCCAAGTTTGTTCACTGCCGGATTCGTGTAGATCAGTTCAATGTTGGCGCTGGAGCCAACGTCGAACTCGGAGCGCAATGAAATGCCCAGTTGCAGATACGTGGGTGCCCAGCGGCGCTCGCGCACATAGACAATAAGGCCTGTCTTGCCATCCCGATCGGCGAGGCCGTAGACAACGGAGCTGGACAGGTCCAGGCCGTAGATCCGCGACAGGTCGCTTTCCAGCTGTGAGACATCAAGCGGCTCGCCGATTTTCTGTCTGATGAGCAGGGCCAGTATGTCATCGTGCAAGGGGGTCTGATTCCTGATTTCGATGAAGTCGATGACCGGCTGCGTTCTCGCGACGACGGGCAGCTCGGTCCGGTAGATCTGATAGTGGGCTTCAGTCAATGACAGTGCGCGCAGTCGATCGCTTTTTGCTTCGGCAGCGTCCAGGCCCGCTTCGATCAGCTGCTTGTATTCAAGGAAGCTGGAAGCACCGAGGTCGTCGCGGCCGGGCACGATCAACACGTCGGCATCCGTTAGTGTCCGCAGCTGTCGATCGGCAACACGCCGGGTCAGGATGTTCGTCAGCTGGGACGTGATGCCGATGCTTGACTGCAGTGCTTCTTTGCCCGCAAGCGGCGCGCTGACGTCGACCACAATGAAAATATCAGCGCCCATATTTCTGGCGACATCGACAGGTATGTTGTTGCCGATACCGCCATCAACCAGCAGTCGGCCTTCGTGTTCTACGGGCGGCAGCGCAGTCGGTATCGACATACTGGCTCGCATGACCTTCGCCAGGTTACCCCTGCCCAGAATGACGGCTTCGCCAGTTTCGATATCGGTTGCGATAGCGCGGTAAGGAATCCGCAGTTGATCGAAGTCTTTGATATGGAAGCCAGGATAGGCCAGACGATCGAGCGCGAGTTCGATTTGCTGGCCGTCGATCAATCCGGGCGCAAGCTTGAAACCTTCGCCACTGACGCCGATTCGGTTCTGGCTGGTGAACAAATAGTCATCCTGCTTGCGCCTGAAAGAGCGAAACTCTCTCGTAGCATAATCGTTGAACACCAGTTCCCAGTTGATGCCCTGGACGCCTTTTTCAATCTCCTCGGGTGTCATACCGAGTGCATACAAGCCGCCGATGATCGAGCCCATACTGGTTCCAACTACAATATCGACCGGTATCCGGAGTGCCTCGATTTTTTTCAACACACCGATATGGGCAAAACCCCTAGCGCCACCGCCGCTGAGCACCAGCGCGATCTTTGGCCGTAATTCATTGTCGAAAGCGCTGGCTGTTTCCTGGCTTGCAGACGCAGTTCGGCTCGACTCGCAACTGAGCGCGAGGAAGATCAGTGTGATCAGTGCTGGGTGCGCGAGCTTCGCCAACATATTGGATTTCACCGCAAAGACGCAAAGGCCGCAAAGGGGATTTTTTTGGTTGTCGCGTAACCCGCATTTCCGATCACGATCACGAAGACCAGCCTGATCTGTGATCCGCATGCTTGAATAACATTCTGAATTCTTGATCATCCGAGCCGTGTCTAAAGGGCAAATGCCTAATCAGTCTTTTACGCCCGTGGTGAGAAATGTGGGCCAAGAGCAGACGATAGCCGTTGACACCGGGCTTCCCTGCTGGCACCAGAACCAAAAACCAAAACCACTTTGCGATCTTTGCGTCTTTGCGGTGAAACTAACGTGCGCGTGGTTGCGATAGCACTGTCCTGTCACTGATGGTATTGGACGCTCCTCTCGTGTACCGCATCGACCAATGCGGCAACGTTGTCGGGGTCGATGTTTGGGGTGATGCCGTGGCCCAGGTTGAATACATGCCCGCTGCCGTTGCCGAAGTCCGCGAGAACATTTTCGGCCTCCTGCTGGATGGCCTGAGGGGTAGTCGCCATGACTGCGGGATCCATGTTGCCCTGCAGTGCGACCTTGTCGCCGATTTGCGCCTTGGCCTGCGCCAGGTTGACCGACCAATCCAACCCAACCGCATCGCAGCCCGAAGCGGCCATTTCGGGTAGCCAAAGGCCGCCGCCCTTGGTGAAAAGGATCACCGGTATCTTTCGGCCGTGTTTTTCCCGAATGAGCTGGTCAACGATTTGCTGCATATAGGCCAGTGAAAACTCCCGATAGTGACGCGTGGTCAACGCGCCACCCCAACTGTCAAATACCATGACCGCTTGGGCTCCGGCTTCGATCTGTGCGTTCAGGTAAGCTGTGACCGACTCAGTAAGTTTGGTCAGCAGCTGATGGGCGCTATCACCGTCAGCAAACAGCATCGATTTTATTTTGTAAAAGTCACGGCTGCTGCCGCCCTCGACCATATAGGTTGCGAGTGTCCAAGGGCTGCCGCAAAAGCCGATCAACGGAACCTTGTCGTCGAGTTCTGCTCGGATCAGTCGGACCGCATCCATGACATAGCCCAAGTCCTGCTCCGGATCAGGCACCCCGATCTTTGTGACATCCCGGCGGTTGCTAATGACCTCTCTAAATTTAGGACCCTCGCCCTCGACAAAATAAAGGCCGAGTCCCATCGCATCCGGGATGGTCAATATATCTGAAAACAGAATAGCGGCATCCAGATCAAACCTGCGCAGCGGCTGCAACGTGACTTCGCAGGCGAGTTCGGGGGTACTGCACAAGGTCATGAAATCACCGGCCTGGGCACGGACCTCGCGGTATTCGGGCAGATAGCGACCGGCCTGGCGCATTATCCAGATCGGTGTCTTGTCTACCGGTTGGCGCAGCAGCGCCCGAATCAGTCGATCGTTCTTGAGCTTGGCCATGGTAAAGCGGTTCTATAGAAGTTTTTAGATCAACGCCGAAGTCTACATCAGAGTTGCCGCCCAGAATATCAGCGCTGGCCCTGAAACCTGCGTCACGCGAGCAGGGCTTTTATCTTTCCGCTGACCTTGCCGACATCAGCCCGACCGGTAATCTGTGGTTTGACGATACCCATCACCTTGCCCATGTCTTTCATCGATGCGGCTCCGGTTTGGTCGATTGCCGAATGAATGATGGATTCGATTTCATTGTCCGAAAGGGGCTGAGGCAGAAACTCGGCTATGACGTCGATTTCTGCCTTTTCCTTCTCGACCAGATCATCGCGTCCGCCATTCTGAAACTGGCTGATGGATTCGCGACGTTGTTTGACCATCTTGTCGAGCACACTGAGAACACGACTGTCATCGAGTTCGATGCGCTCATCGACCTCAACCTGTTTTACAGCAGACATGACCAGGCGGATCACCGCCAAACGTTGCTTGTCGCCGCTTTTCATAGCGGCCTTCATCGCGTCCTGGATTTGTGCTTTCAGGGCGCTGTTACTCATCGTTGCCTAACTCTAGCGTCTGCGCTGGTGAGGGGAGCGCGCCATCCGGCCGCGTTCTTTCGACAGTTTCTTCAAGTGTCGCTTGACCGCTGCGGCGGCTTTGCGCTTGCGTTCGGCGGTTGGTTTCTCGTAGGCTTCGCGCCGACGTACCTCGGTCAGTACTCCGGCTTTTTCACAAGAGCGCTTGAAACGACGCAAAGCAACGTCGAAGGGCTCGTTTTCTTTTACTCGAATGGCTGGCATAAAATACAGTTCCTGAATTGCCGTGATTGGACTTTGTCAAATACGCGTTGTTGCTCGCAACAGTCGCGATCAGCACGGTATTATATACCACTTCACGCGATGTGACATTACTTCGGGTCAGATAGCCGGTGTTCGACAATGATTGTACTTGGCATTGAAACTTCCTGTGACGAGACAGGCCTGGCAGTGTTCGACAGCGAGCGGGGGCTGCTCGCTGATGTCTTGCACAGTCAGGTCGCGGTGCACGCTGAATACGGGGGTGTGGTGCCGGAGCTGGCATCGCGCGATCATATCCGTTTCCTGGTGCCGCTGGCCGCGGAGGTATTGCAGCGATCGGGCGTCGATAAACACGCGCTCGACGGTATCGCCTACACTGCTGGCCCGGGTTTGATCGGTGCGTTGATGTCAGGGGCGGCGGTCGCCCGCAGCCTGGCATGGGCGCTTGGCATTCCAGCGGTGGAAGTGCACCATATGGAGGGGCATTTGTTGGCCCCATTACTGGAAGCAGAGGCGCCAGAATTCCCCTTCGTTGCATTGTTGGTTTCCGGCGGCCATACGCTTCTGGCCGATGTGTCCGAGATCGGTCATTATCAGCTGATCGGGCAGAGTCTGGATGATGCGGCGGGTGAGGCGTTCGATAAGACCGCCAAGATGATGGGGCTTGGGTATCCAGGTGGACCGGTGCTGGCCAAGCTGGCCGCCAGCGGCCGTCGCGGCGTTTTTCGGTTTCCGCGACCGATGACCGACCGTCCGGGTCTGGACTTCAGTTTCAGTGGCTTGAAAACCTATGCATTGAACACCTGGGAGGCTAATCAGCGGCGCACGCAAGACAAGGATCAGCTGCGCGCCGATATCGCCCTTGCGTTTGAGGAAGCTGTTGTCGACACCTTGTCGATCAAATGCCGGCGCGCTCTTGAACAGACCGGCAGCCCGCGTCTGATCGTGGCCGGCGGTGTCGGTGCCAACCAGCATCTGCGCCAGCGTTTGCACCAGCTGGCGAAGAAGCACCGGTTCTCGGTTAGCTTCCCGCGTCTCGAGTATTGTACCGATAATGGTGCGATGATTGCGTTTGCGGGTTGCCTGAGACTTCAAGCCGGACAATTTCAGCCGCTGGACATCGACGCCAGAGCACGCTGGCCGATGGAGGAACTGTTGCCGCTATCGCGATGATCGGTTTATTCCAGCTCTTTCTTTACGCCGATTTTATGCTCCTTCTGCTCGATAATATTCCTGATATTGCTTCGATGGCGCCAATAAAGTAGCAGTGACATCATGGCCAGGGTCACGCTGAGCTCCGGCAGTCGGCTGAGCTGCCAAAGTGCGAACGGGGCGAGCAATGCCGAGACCAGCGCTGACAACGAAGAGAGTCTCGTTACCGCGGCGGTCAATAACCAGATCAGCATCGCGGCCAGTCCAGCCATCCAGTTGAAGCCGACCAACACACCGAAATAGGTCGCGACGCCCTTGCCGCCTTTGAAGCGGTAATAGACTGGATAGATATGGCCCAGGAAGGCGCCCAGCCCGGCGACCGCGATCGCTGCAGGCGCCGGGTTCAGAGCCGTGACTGCGGAGACTGGAACCAGGCCCTTTAACATGTCGCCGAGAAGGGTAATAATGGCGGCTTTCTTGCCGCCGTGTCTGAGGACATTGGTTGCACCGGGATTGCGAGAGCCGACGCTGCGTGGATCAGGCAGTCCCATCAGCTTGCAGGTCAGGATCGCCGTCGAAATCGAGCCGACCAGATAGCCTGCCAGCGCATAGAATACATAGTGAAGCTCAAAATTCATGCTGAATTCAACATCCAGGCGTACCTATCGCGGTTGAGTTGGCAAGCTTACAACAGCTATCTTGAGTATTGCACCAGGGATTTGAGTTTTGGGCTTTATGAAACCGTTAATTTGCCCTCGGCCAAAGAGGTAAGTAAGGACTTCAGAAATGTGCTCAAAAAGGCCAGACTATTTGCGCGACGGAATTCGTTGATTGACCCCCAGGTGACAGAGACAGTCTCGAATTCAAGACTCTGCACGTCCGCCCTCGTGCGGAGAGACAGGCTTTCGTGATGATCGATTGCGTGTTCATTCACGGTTGGGCGATGAGTCGCGTGGTCTGGCGGACGTGCCTTCAACGCTTGCCCGACGGTTTCAATCCGATCTGTGTCGACTTGCCGGGGTACGGGGATTGTGTTGATGCGGCCGCCGATTCCCTGGATGACTATGTCGATCACGTCGCCGCTTTCGCTCCAGGTCCGTCACTGCTGGTTGGTTGGTCGCTGGGCGGCCTGGTTGCGCTGCGCCTGGCGCAGCGTTATCCGGACAAGGTAGCGGGGCTGTTTCAGATCGCGACCAGTCCTCGATTTGTCCGAACCGATGATTGGCACTGTGCGATCGCCGTCGATGTCTTCGAGCAATTTGCAGAATCTCTGCAGCAGGATGTCCGCAAAACGATACGGCGCTTCCTGGCCTTGCAAGTACAGGGCACTGATAACGCCAGGCAAACCATGCGGCTGCTGCAGCAGGCCGTCGATCAGGCCGGGCTTCCCAGCTTGAACGCCTTGCTCGCCGGGCTCAAGATATTGGCGGAGACCGATCTCAGGCGAACTACGCGGCAGCTGGATTGTGGTATCAGCTGGCTGTTGGGGGACAAAGACCGATTGGTTCCGATTGGTTTGGCTGGTGTTCTGAGTCAGACAGCGAGCCGAGGGGATATCCACGTCATTAACGGCGCTGGTCATGCACCAATGCTTTCCGATGCTGACCGCACGGTGCAAATACTACTTCGGGCGGCCGAACGAATACGATGAAACCGGGTACACAGCGGTCGATCAGCAAACGGAAAATCCGGCGTGCGTTCGATCGGGCGGCCGAGAGCTATGAGCAGGCCGCGGTGTTACAAAATGAAGTCTGTGGCCGCCTGTTGGAAAAGCTCGACTATATCAAGCTGGCACCGCAAATGATTCTGGATGCCGGTGTCGGCACCGGTGGGGCTGTGGGTCCGCTATTGCAGCGTTACCGAGGTTCGCGCCTGGTCGCGCTCGATCTTTCTGAACGCATGCTGGCCAAGGCGCTGCAGCGTGGAAGTCTGTTTCGAAAACCCGCGCTGGTCTGCGCCGATATTGAAAACCTGCCATTTGCCGACGGTGTGTTCGACCTGATTTTTTCCAGTCTGACGCTGCAATGGTGCAATGACCTGCAGGCCACGATGGAGGGGCTTCTGCGCGTGCTTAAGCCCGGTGGCTTATTACTGTTCTCGACATTCGGGCCAGATACACTCAAGGAGTTGCGCGCCTGCTGGCAGCAGGTCGATAGTGCAGTTCACGTGAATGATTTCGTGGATATGCACGATGTCGGCGATATCATGCTGCAAACCGGGTTTGCCGATCCGGTGATGGAGGCAGAGACGATTACTGTGAACTATGCCAGTGTCGATCGCCTAATGCTGGACTTGCGCGCGATCGGCGCCAACACGCTCGCACCAGGCCATCGCACTGGCCTGACTGCACCGGCAGCACTGGCCAATCTGCGCCGGGCCTACGAACGCTTTCGCGTCGATCGGCAATTACCCGCGACTTACGAGGTCGTTTACGGGCACGCCTGGAAGGCGGCTGCGGGCCGCAGGGACGACCGCAGCGTTAAAGTGGATTTCGGCTGACGGACCAGCGTTATGCTTGTGCTTGTAGCCTTGAACCAGCAGAGAAGATTCGGACGCGGAGGGCGCGGAGACGCAGAGGCCGCAGAGGTTAAATGTGTTTGTGTTGTCCTATGCGGCCTATTGGTCATGCCGTGATTAGCTTTTGGTCCAGATGCGTGACAATCCCTGTCTGGCCCGTATTCAGTCCCAAGCTGGCGCATTCGATCGCGGTTACGCAACAATTCAGCGCCTCTGCGCTCTCCGCGCCTCCGCGAACTCTGCGTCCAATTGCGTCGGTTCTTGTTGTTGTGGGCCCTGCCGCTTCGGATACGAGTGGATACCCCTCAGGCCACGAACGCGACCCTGAGTTTTTTCAGCGCGTTCTTCTCGAGCTGACGTATGCGTTCTGCCGATACCTTGTACTCTTTAGCGAGTTCATGCAGGGTCGCTTTTTCCTCATCCAGCCAGCGGCGTTGAATGATACT
>JARFQK010000401.1 GCA_029287815.1 Gammaproteobacteria bacterium | reverse complement strand
GCGTGTTGATGTCATCTACCGTCGGGTTGATGACATGTTCCTGGATCCTGAAGTATTCAACCCTGATTCCGCTCTCGGTGTATCAGGCCTTATGCGCGCCTGGAAAGCGGGCAACGTAGCTCTGGCCAACGCACCGGGATCAGGGGTTGCCGATGACAAGGTAGTCTATTCCTATGTACCAGAGATCATTCGTTACTACTTAAACGAGGAGCCGGCGATCGCTAACGTGCCCACCTACAAATGCGTCACCAAGGAGGACCGCGACTACGTGCTCGAACACATTGCCGAGATGGTCGTCAAACCAGCGAATGAGTCCGGTGGTTATGGCATGTTGATTGGGCCACAAGCGAGCCAGAAAGAACTGGAACATTTTCGCAAGTTGATTACAAAAGATGCCCGCAACTACATTGGTCAGCCTTTGCTGACGCTCTCGACCGCGCCAACACTGGTAGGCACGCGTGTCGAACCGCGCCATCTGGATTTGCGCCCGTTCATACTGACCAGCCCTGATTCGGTCCACGTAACGACTGGAGGCTTGACCCGAGTGGCCCTGCGCAAAGGCTCGACCATCGTAAACTCCTCCCAGGGTGGTGGCAGTAAAGACACCTGGGTCGTCGATGACGAGGGCCCGTAGCCATGCTTTCCCGGGTAGCTGAGAATATTTACTGGATGGCTCGTTACCTCGAACGCGCGGAGAATACAGCGCGTTTGATTATGGTCAATACGAATCTGTTGCTTGACCTGCCCAAAACTAATCCACTTGGATGGCAGCCGATCGTCAATATTCTCGGGTGCGAGAAAACCTATCAGGAGCAGCAACAAGACTACAACGAGCGCACTGTCCTGAAGTTTCTGATCTCCGCGCCCGACAACAATAACGCGATACTGAACTCGTTACGCCTGGCGCGAGAGAACGCGCGCACGATACGCGACATCATTCCCCGCGAAGCCTGGGAGCGTATCAATGACTTATACCAGACGGCTAGATCGAACGCGCCAAGCGGCTATTACAGAAAAGGGCGTTTCGATTATCTGCAATCCATCATACTCAATGTTCAGACAATAACGGGCCTGCTGGCAGGGACGATGTTGCATGATATGGGTTACGACTTTTTGAAAATGGGTCGCAACCTGGAACGCGCCGACATGACCACACGCATCATCGACGTACGCTCGGCGGATCTGTTACCCGAACATGAGGAGATGACACCATTTGAAAACATTCAATGGATGAGTGTACTCAAATCACTGACCGCTTATCAGATGTACCGGCGCACCATTCAGGAACGTGTCAGCAGGCCTTTCGTGCTCAAGTTCCTGCTGAAGGACAAACAATTCCCGCGCTCCTTCTATCATGCACTGCTCGAAGTCAAAGATTGCCTCAAGCACTTGAAACGTAATGAACCTGCCATTGAGGTATTGAACGAAGTTGGCAAGAAAGTTCTGCGTGCTGACCAGGCAATTCTGAAACAGAATGAATTACACCAGTTCATTGATGAACTGCAGTTGGGTCTAGGCGAGCTCCACGACGCTATCAGCAACACCTATTTCAGGCAAATCCAGGCAGCTCCAGGCTAGCCCGCACCAACATTCTGCGGACGTCGACAGGGCAGCGTGGAAACACCAGCACGTGGCTCCGCCCGCTGTGAGACCATGGGCGAGAAAGCCAGAAATCGATTAAACTCGAGCATTACCGAGTGATTAACCGGACTCAAATATGACTTACTGTGTCGCAATTTCCACCGATCAGGGCCTGGTATTTTGTTCTGACTCGCGAACGAATGCTGGACCAGACATGTTATCGAGCTACAGCAAGATGTACATCCTCAATCCAAGCAGTGATCGGGTGTTCACCTTACTCGCTGCGGGTAATCTCGCGACGACACAGGCGATCGTCAGCCGCATTGACCATGATATGGAAAACCCGGAGAGCCCGAGCCTGGTTACCTGCGAGAAGATGGTCGAAGCCGCCCGTTACATTGGTCAGGTTTGTCGTGACGAAATTGAAAACGCCAAGGCCGCCACGGCTACCGCCGGTATCGACACAACAGTAACACTCATCTTTGGTGGTCAGATTGCTGCAGAGAAACCGGCCATCTACTTGGTATACGCAGCCGGTAACTTCATCAGCGATTCCGATCAGACCCCGTTTTTACAAATTGGTGAGAGCAAATACGGCAGACCTATTCTTGACCGCATACTGAAACGAGAAACCACACTGGAAGATGCCGCACGCTGTGCCATTGTCTCGATGGATTCCACAATTAAATCGAATGCAACCGTAGGTCCACCGATCGAGCTGCTGGTCTATCAAAAGGATTCATTCCAGACTGACCATTACATTAAGCTCGAGGAAGACGACAGCTATCTGTATGAGATCAAGCATAGCTGGAACGACGCTCTGCAAAAGTCATTTTCGCAGCTACCACCGTTTCACTGGGAAAAGCGTAGCGTCAATAACACGAATGGCATAAACGACAATCAGGAGCCGGGCTAGGATAGCCGTCCCGCTTTGACGTCAATGCGAGTCGCGACAGCGACGTGGTAACCTCGTTAAAGAACCCAGATACGCGATCGATCTACTCCGATGCATTAAGGAAACTCTGATTAATTCAGAGTTTCAGCGGCGCACGGATGCGCCGCCATTTTTGATCGCCTTAAGCGATTGAAAATGGAGGGAAACAGAAAATCGGGTTTTTTGTTTCCCGTGCTCTGAATAATTCAGGGATGAATTATTCAGAGCTTCCTTAATTTAATGCGACGCTTGTCAGCGGCCGCACTGCGCGCGTGAAATCAGCCATTGTCAAACCATCAGACTGCATCAGTTGCTGGTAGATCATCGCGTATACGAGCACCGTCGTGACGTAGTCACGTGTTTCACGGAACGGAATCGTTTCAATCCAGATATCGGCGGGTATCGAGTCATCAGGCAGCCACTTTTTCACCCTGTGCGGGCCGGCATTATAGGCCGCCAGAGCCAAAGCATAATGGCCATTGAACTGGTTCAACAGCTTCTGATAGTAATATGAGCCGTACCTCAGGTTTTTCACTGGATTGTACAAGCTATTCTTACCCTGCCAGCTTTCATTCAAGTCTTTCGCAATCTGACGCCCAGTTCGCGGCATGATCTGCATCAGTCCACGCGCCCCGACCGGTGAACGCGCATCCTTATTAAAAGCACTTTCGCGGCGGATCAGGCCAAATATGATCGCCGGATTGAGATCCTGCTGCAGCGCGTTCTGCTGAATTTTTTCCGAATAGCTGAGCGGAAAGCGCAGCTCAATGTCATCCCAGTATTTGATTTTGGCGATCGTGAAAATCGCAATCTCATCCCATTGCCATTGTTTTGCCAGCTTTGCCGCTGCAGGTACCTCCTCGTCCTTCAACTGCCGCACAGCGTGCCACCATTGAAGCTTGGCCTCACTTTCTCTACCCAGCATTTTGAATTCGTATGCCACGCGAAATTCCTTATGGTTCTCAACACTGGCCATCTGCTCGGCAGTCACGTCGATTGGATTATCGGATAACTGATATTGCCGGTTGAGTCTTTCGGCCGCCATGTAACCATAAAAATCGCGCTTGCTCGCCAGCTCACTCAACAGCTCTTCCGCCTGTATCGGCTTCCCGGTCTCCTCATAGGCACGTGCCAGCCAGTATTGCCATTTTTCTCGTTTTTGATCCGCATCACTCAGACCCTTGATAGCCTTGAGCACCCGGGGCCAGTCTTGCTCGGAGAGCGCAACACGGACACGCCACGTGTTACTGACGTAGTCGTACTCCTTAAGCCGCCCTAGCCACTCGTAGGCATCTGGCTCATCCCTGAAAGCAAGCTTCAACCCAAGGTCCTTTTCAACCTTATCGGCCTGTTTTGCGGTGATGTCAAAGCGATCTTTATTTCTATCCCACAGATCCGCGGCCTGATAGATGTCGCGACGAGCAAGCCTGGTGATGGCATGAGTGAACATCGACGGCGCCTGTGCAACGTCTGGTTCGGCGATCAGCTTTGGCAGATGCTGCTCTGGATCACGATGAAGCCTCAGCCAGAACTGCGCTGTTTTCTGCTCAGCCGCCGGCATCAGCTTTTTGACATAGTTTGCCAGGCTGGTCTTGTTATTCTGTAACGATGCATCGAAACGATGCCAGAACAGAGCCTGATTGAAGTGACTGGACTTCATTAGCTCGGCGAACAATGGGTCACAGGCCTTGGGTTGCGAATAACCCACAGCCCAGAGTTTCTTTGCGCCCAGAAGAGCGGTTTGTTTGTCGCCGGTCTGATACTGTGCCATGTGGTAATAACAGTTCAAACGCGTGTTACCGGTATTGTCGTAGAACTCCAAGAAGGTTTGCCAGCGCTTTTTCGAAGCTAATCGAAATAGCCATTTGCGCTTCAGAAAACCCGCATACCGTGACGACGGATGTTGCTCGAGAAATTCTTTAACCTTGCTTTCTTGATGCAAGTTTTTCTTCAACCACTGGTATTCCAAATAAGGATAGAGCGGATACTCTGTCAGCTGATCAGCTAGCCGGGCGTATTTTTCATATTGCTTATTCTTGACCGCTTTCTCAGCTTTTTGGAATTGGCGCCTGAGCTTTGCTAGCTCTCGTTCGCTAAAATAGTCCGCGGCAGACACATCATGGCCAGACTCTCCGCCATGATCCCCGATTTGTTCCAGGTCGTTTTGATTCGAGGATTCGAGTGATTCTGGCTGTGGGCTGCTCCGTGTTTCATTCAACATGGACAGCCGAATCGTCTCAGCTTTTTTAACCGGGGTCTCATCGGCAACAGGCGCACTGTTGCCGTGGAGATGCGTTGATACAAAGATCGAAAACAGTACCAGGAGAGGACGTTTTATTGTCATTGATTATTACTGACCTCTGTCATTAGATTAAGCACCAGAATCTGAGATATGCGGGCTCAGTTATTGTGTGGTTTTTGTATTATTTTGTAATGGCGATCGAATCTATTGGGAGATTTGCGCGAGATCCGCCCACAACCTAAATACTACTATATTCTCGATGCAATTCAATCAAATCAGCATTTTTTCCAAGCCCGAAACGCGCAACACGACTAAACCGCATTTCTTGCCCGGATGTTGCACGAAGGATTTGGATTTTAGGGGCAAGCTGGCTAAGCAGGTTGGACGATCGCATGCAGACTAATTTGCCTGGAGCAAATTGCATGAGCGAAGCGAGCCTGACAAATTCGACTGGATCGAATTTGAACAGCCGAAGGCTGGCCGAAGGGCGTAGCCCAGGGAGGGGCGGAGTAACGGCAAGGGCAGGACGCCCGTAGTACTCATAGCCTTAGCTATGGATCAAGGGCGATCGTTCAAGATGCGACGCCAGATTGTTCATAAAACCAAATAGGACAAACTGTACCCGCGAATGAGCCCGCTGACTCAGGGATAAGCGATTGATACCTTGATAAAGTTTCGAGGATCTTCGTCCGCCTTCATGCAACATGCGGGCTAGCCGCATTTGTCAACAGGATCGCGGGAGCAGGCGCAGAAATGGGCTCGCCCGGCCAGGGAATGTCGCTGAGTTATAATGAGCCAAACCAACCTGTGAAAGTATCTCAACATTAGTAATTCATGATCTGCATTTACCAATCAAACTCTGCTGCTGCAATGGCTTTGCTTGCGAGCAGGCCGTTACCGCTAAAGGATTTTTGTTAGCATGGCAGGTAGCTCGACTCCGGGTTTGTGGCATGCAGCGCAAGCCATCGCTGCAAAGACGCCAGCCAAGCGCAATCGCTATGTGGATCTGCTACGTGCGGTCTCGATCTGCGTCGTGGTTTTTGGCCATTGGCTGGTCAGTTTACCCCTTATCGTTGATGGCACCCTGCAAAATGCTGAAATTTTGCGAATACTCCCATGGACTCAGTGGCTGACTTGGGCCTTGCAGGTGATGCCGGTTTTCTTCGTTGTCGGTGGGTATTCGAATTCCGTTTCCTGGCGTTCCGCGACTCGCAAAGGATTAGCCTACGGCGACTGGGCCGCGGCAAGGATGCGGCGTTTGGTGGGCCCGCTGGTACCACTGCTGATCTTCTGGGTTTCACTGACCCTGGTGTTACGCCAACTCGGGGTCGAGCATGATCAGATGCGAGCTGGGTCGAGGGCAGCACTGATACCTATCTGGTTCTTGGCCGTTTATATACTCGTCACTGCGCTGACCGCGTTGACACTGGGGCTTTACCAGAAAATTGGCGTGGCTTCATTCTGGCTGTTCGCATCGATGGCAGCGCTGGTGGATTTTGTCGCTTTCAGCTTCGAGCTGCCGGCGTTGCGCTGGGTAAACTACGCTTTCGTCTGGCTGGCGGTTCACCAGCTTGGTTTCATGTGGCAGGACGGCCGACTTGCCGGCCTGCGGCTCGCGCTGCTGCTCGCTCTGGGTGGCCTCGCCTTGCTGATCACATTGGTCGTGGTCATGGGTTATCCCGTCAGCATGCTGACCGTGCCGGGTGAGACTTTCTCGAACAGCCGGCCACCAACACTGGCTCTTCTCGGACTTGGCGTTTTTCACTTCGGGCTGTTGCTCACGCTTGAGACACCGGCCCGGCGCTGGTTGCAACGACCGCGCGTCTGGACACTCACTGTCCTGATCAACTCACGCATCATGACCCTTTATCTGTGGCACCTCACCGTGATGATGCTGCTGGTCGCACTCGCACTGCAATCGAGCGGCTTCGGTCTGACCATCCCGCCGGGTAGCGCCGACTGGTGGCAGTCGAGATTGATCTGGATCATATTGATGTTCTCAGTCTTGCTGATATTCATCGCATTGTTCGGCCGCTTCGAACAACCGGCACGGCGCAAGGACCTGGCTCGCCTGCCAACGTGGCGAGTCGTGCTCGGCACGGTATTATTGAGCATGGGGCTGTCCCTGCTCGTCATTGGAGGAACCAGTGGTCAAGGCCAGATCGGTCTTAACCTCCAAGCTGTCATACCTGCCTTTATTGGCGTATTTCTGGTTCTGCCTGATGGGCCGTTCCGACGCCGCAGCCATTGAGCGGACCGATCTGCGCCCACCGACCTTATTGCCCGATGAACGACGCTGGGGCCGGATCTCACACTTCGCGCGTGGGGCTGCACCAGCGGCGCCTACGAACACGAATCCTGCGCCTGCTCCCGTGATCCTGGTGAGAAATGCGGGTTAGCTCGCATTTCTCACCAGGCGG
>JARFQK010000397.1 GCA_029287815.1 Gammaproteobacteria bacterium | reverse complement strand
CACCAACGAATTTCGCATCAAAAAGTCAAAGCCCACGAGACACCGCCCCATGGACGTGTTTCGGAAATTCATCCGGATCAGGGCTATGGCAGGATCGAAACTACAGATGGGCGCTCCATCTATTTTCACCAGAACAGCGTAATGAATGACGAATTCTCGGACTTGGAGGTTGGCAGCGAAGTGCGTTTTACTGAAGAGCAGGGCGAAGAGGGCCCACAGGCGAGCTCGGTCACGCGCGTCGGCAAGCATCATATCGTTGGGTAGCATCCCAAGCAGGACTTGAATGGATGACCAGCGCTGTGTGCGATTTTTGCAGTGGGCGCTGCCACTGCTGCGAAAGCGCTGGCCGGGTTTTCGAAAAGTCCGCAAGCAGGTCTGCAAGCGTCTCCAGCGCCGCATCGATGAACTCGGCCTGGTCGATGTCCAAGCCTACCGCAGGCATCTGCAAGACCATGCTGATGAATGGTCGACTTTAGATCATCTGTGCCGCGTCACGGTTTCGCGTTTTTATCGCGACAAGGTGGTGTTGCAACATCTGAGCGCCGATGTGTTGCCTGAGCTCGCACGAGGGGCTGTTGCTCGCGGGGACAACGCATTGCGTGGCTGGAGTGCAGGCTGTGCGATGGGGGAAGAGGCCTACACACTGGTGCTAATTTGGAACAACGTGCTCCAGGCTGATTTTAGCGAGCTCGGCATCGAAGTCGTTGGCAGTGATATCGATGATCAGCTGTTGCGGCGCGCCAGGCGCGCCTGTTACTCATACAGTAGTGTCAAGGCGCTTCCCGAAGACTGGCTGAGGTCAGACTTTTTGTTGCAGCAGCAGGAGTACTGCCTGTCACCCCGTGTGCACAGCAAGGTGACGTTTATCCGCGGTGACATGCGCAACCTGCAGAACCTCGGCTGCTTCGATCTGGTACTCTGCCGCAACATCGCATTCACGTATTTTGAAGAAAGCTTGCAGCTTGCAATACTGAATTACATTGGCGAAGGTCTGGTTGAGGGAGGAGCGCTGATCATCGGTGGCCATGAGGCTTTGCCAGACGGTTACGGTGGTTTCGAACCATGGTCAACACACAAGGCGATTTTCAGGAAGACCGGGCTCAGCGGTTGACAATGCAGAGCGGCTCCGCCCCCCAACGTAGAAGCATACTAACGGCTGAACCTCTGTCAAAATCGAGCCTGGAGTAACGTCTGTGGAAACGATGAAAGCACTGGTCAAGTCCCGAGCAGAACCTGGCATCTGGCTGGAAGAAGTGGCGGTGCCATCACCAGGGACCAACGAGGTCTTGATCAAGATTCAAAAAACCGGAATCTGTGGTACCGATGCCCATATCTATAACTGGGATGACTGGGCCCGGCGCAACATCCAGACACCGCGCGTCATCGGCCATGAATTCGTCGGCGCGATCGTCGAGCTCGGTCCGGGCGTTGATGGTTATGCGGTCGGCGACCGTGTCACAGCAGAGGGCCACATCGCCTGCGGGCACTGTCGCAACTGCCGGGCTGGCAAGCGACACTTGTGTGCGTTCGCGGTCGGCATTGGTGGCGGGAGAGATGGTGCCTTTGCCGAATATCTGGTCATGCCTGCCGGCAATTTATGGCCCGTGCACGATGACATATCCTCCGATATCGCGGCCATTCTCGACCCGTTGGGTAATGCAGTTCATTGCGCGCTATCGTTCGATGTCGTTGCCGAGGACGTGCTGGTGACTGGTGCCGGCCCGATCGGCATCATGGCCGCCGCTGTTTGTCGCTTCATCGGTGCGCGCCACATCGTGATCAGCGATATCAATCCGTATCGTCTGGCACTTGCTGGGAAACTCGGCATTGCGCACACACTGAATGCAGCGCACCAGGAAATGTCCGAGATCGTTCAGGCCTTAAAGATGTCGAACGGATTCGATGTAGGCCTCGAAATGTCCGGCAGCCCCAAAGCATTCAGCGACATGCTCGAGGCGATGTATCACGGCGGCTCAATCGCACTGCTCGGTTTTTTGCCACCAACAACAGCTATCGACTGGGATACAGTGATCTTCAAGGGCCTACACCTGAAAGGCGTGTATGGACGCGAGGTTTTCGAAACCTGGCACAAGATGACACAGCTCTTGCGCAGTGGTCTTGATATCTCTGCGGTCATCACCCATCGTTTCCCGGTTGCTGACTACGAGCAGGCCTTCGAAATCGTCCATTCAGGTGAATGTGGCAAAGTCATTCTTAACTGGGAGACATGAGCGATGTCAGGTCTGAGTCAGCGTTATGCAGAGGAGATCGATTCAATACGTCAGCAGGGACTTTTCAAAGAGGAGCGTGTAATCCTGTCGCCCCAGGGCGTGAAGATCAGGACTATTGACGGCGGTGAAGTCCTAAACTTCTGTGCCAACAACTACCTCGGACTGGCCAACCATCCGGATATCGTTGCGGCCGCTATGGATGCCCTGAAAAATCACGGATTCGGTATGGCCTCCGTGCGTTTCATCTGCGGCACACAGGATTTGCACAAAAAGCTGGAGCGTACGATCGCCGATTTTCTGGGGACCGATGACGCGATCCTGTACACCTCGTGTTTTGATGCAAATACCGGCCTGTTCGAGACCTTGCTGGATGAACATGACGCCGTGATCAGTGATGGCCTGAACCATGCTTCGATCATCGATGGTATACGCCTTTGCAAGGCAAAGCGCTATCGTTACGCGCATGCTGACATGGTTGATCTGGAACAACAGCTCAAACAGGCCATGCCCTGCCGAACCCGCCTGATCGCAACCGATGGCGTGTTCAGCATGGATGGCGATGTCGCCAAACTCGACCAGATCGTCGAACTGGCAGCGAAATATCAGGCTCTGGTCATGGTAGATGATTCGCATGCGACCGGGTTCATCGGCCCCGGAGGTCGCGGTTCGGCGGCGCTGCATAAGGTAATGGACCGCATCCACATCTATACGTCGACTCTGGGCAAGGCGATGGGTGGGGGCTCCGGCGGATTCACGGCCAGTAGCCGTGAAATCGTGGAACTTCTGCGCCAGCGCTCGAGACCGTATCTCTTTTCGAACACGATGATGCCGGCGCTGGCTGCGTCCGGTATCAAGGCTTTTGAGCTGCTGACCGCATCCTCAGAGTTACGCGATCGTTTGCACGCCAACACGCGCTACTTCCGCGAAGCCATGGCTGCGGCTGGCTTCGATATCAAACCCGGTCAGCATCCCATTGTTCCTATCATGCTCTATGACGCTGTGCTGGCCAGAACGATGGCGAGCAAGTTGCTCGAACAGGGCATCTACGTTATCGGCTTTTCCTATCCGGTGGTACCCAAAGACCAGGCACGCATTCGCGTACAAATATCTGCCGCTCATACCCGGGATCACCTCGACCAAGCTGTTGAAGCTTTCGCCAAAGTCGCGAAAGCTCTGCAGGTACTCTAGGCCAAACAAAGAAGAGATTAAAGAATCGCCCCACCTGTGCCGATTTAATATTCAATAAGGGCTAAATCAGGGAGAACGGGGTTCGCGAATGCGCCGTTTCATCTACGTAATGTTCGAACAGAGCAATTCCAGCCCGTGGGCGAGGCTGCTCAACCTGTCGCTGATGTTGCTGATCATGGCGAACGTGCTGGCAGTGATACTTGCCTCGGATCGCTCGATCTACCTCGAATTGCAGACTTTTTTCGACAATTTCGAGCTTTTCTCGATCATTGTGTTTACACTGGAATACCTGCTACGCGCCTGGGCCAGCGTAGAGAATCCGCGGTATCGGTCAGCCTTGACAGGGCGCCTCAAGTACCTGATATCACCCATGGCGTTGGTCGACCTGGTCGCGATTCTGCCATTCTATTTGGGCTTATTTTTCAATATCGATACACGCATATTGCGCGTGCTCAGACTATTCCGAATCTTCAAGCTCTCGCGCCACTTCAGCGCGATGTCGGTATTGCTGGCAGTCATCCGAACCGAATTGCCAACGCTGGTTTCGGCGATATTTGTCATGCTGGTCTTAATCGTGCTGGCCTCGGCCGGCATGTTCCTGGTTGAACGCGAGGTTCAACCGGAGACATTTGGCACAATTCCACGAGCGATGTGGTGGGCGACCATTACACTGACAACGGTAGGCTATGGCGATGTGATTCCGGTCACAAATGCCGGTAAAATCCTCGGCATCTTTATCACGATTCTGGGCGTCGGCATGGCCGCATTGCCGGCAGGCATCATAGCGTCCGGATTCAACCGAGAAGTACAGCGGCGTCGCGAGACCTATCGGGTCCTGGTTCGTGATGCATTGTCTGACGGCATTCTGGATCAATATGAACGAGATCAGCTGCACCATCGTTCATCAGACATCGGCTTGCACAACGACGAGGCGCTTGATCTGATGAATCAGGTGACGGCTACAAAACGCTCAAGTACAGGGCCGTCTGATACCATAACGCCGACCTGTCCACACTGCGGGAAACCGGTAGCCAGGGTGGCATGACCCGATACCACGGGCAAACGCCTAAGGAAAATCGGATTACTTCAGAGTTTCCGCGGCGCACGGATGCGCCGCCATTTTCAACCGCCTTAAGCGCTTGAAAATGAAGGGAAACAGAAAATCGCATTTTGTGTTTCCCGTGCTCTGACAATACAGGGATGAATTAGTCAGAGCTTCCCTAAAATTCAAGATCATGAGCTAGAATTCGAGATAAAGTCGAATAAAAACAGGTCAATAAAACTACGACAGGGTCTTGAATCGATGCCAGCATACCAGTCATCAATGGTGCTGATCTTGCGCTACCTTTCCGCTCTCGGCCGCATGTTGTACCAAGGCAGACAGCCGGCGTCACTCGGCCGGCGAACGCCAGGAATCAAGTGAAGCGGGCTTACTAAATCCAGTCGACACTGCATGCCATGACTCAGCCGCGCATCTCAACCGTTCTGACCGCTATGGTTTTCATCGCTTCGGCGCTGGCCAGTCTGGGCTTATGGAACTACGCACACCGCAACGCTGCCAATGATCTGCAGGCCGAGTTCGATTTCCACGCGCATGAAACCATCGAATACCTCGAGGAGCGCATGGCTACCTACATTCAGGTTTTGTACGGCGTGCGGGCTCTGTTTATCGGCACAGATCAGGTGACGCGTGATAAGTTCCATGCGTACATTTCATCATTGCGCCTCGAAGAGCAATATCCCGGTATCCAGGGATTGAGCCATGCGCCTTTGATCCCGCATGAGCGGAAGGCTGAACATATCGCGGCCATGCGTCAGCAGGGCTTTCCCGACTACGATATCAAACCTTCTGGCGAGCGCGAGTATTACACCCCGGTAATCTATATCGAGCCCTTCAGCGGCCCTAACACGCAGGTGTTGGGCTACGATACTTACTCTGAAGCCGAGCGCCACTCCGCCATGGCCCTGGCCCGTGATGCGGATCGAGCGGTTGTATCGGGCAAGTTGACACTGGTTCAGGAAGCCGAGGAGGATGTGCAAGCGGGCTTTCTGGTCTTTCTTCCGTTATATCAGAAAGGTGTCCCAAGTGAGACCGTAGAACAGCGACGCGAGCACATCGCCGGATGGGTGACTGCGGTTTTTCGCGTTGGCGATCTGATCGCCAGCCTCGGCGATCGAGGCGCTGCGGAGCTCGCCATTGAAATCTACGATGGTGAGACAGTTTCTGATGAAACCAGGATGTATCCTGCAGGGGCCAAAGCAGACGAGGCGGGTGACAGCAAGACGAAAAGGACCGCCATCCGGCGGGTAATCTTGCCAGACCGCGTATGGACTGTGGTGATTCATTCAACACCATTGTTTGAGTCCCATTTCAGCGACAACACACCGCTTGTCGTCGCATTGACCGGGATCGCATTCACGCTTTTGTTGACCTTGCTCGCACACGCTCTAGTCCGCTCCAGCAGGATAGCCAATGAGCTCGCACAAAGCGAAGAGCGCTGGCGTTTCGCCCTCGAAGGCGCCGGCGACGGTGTCTGGGACTGGAACCTTCAGAATAATGCAGTGCATTTTTCCAGGCGCTGGAAACAGATGCTTGGTTTTGCCGATGACGAGATTTTGAATAATTTCTCGGAATGGGAGAAGCGTGTCCACTCGGATGACCGGGATCGCGCATTGGCTGACATACACGAACATCTCGATGGTAGAACGCCCACTTACGTCAATGAACATCGCATGCTGCACAAAGACGGCACCTGGCGATGGATGCTTGATCGCGGCATGGTGACCAGCCGCAGCGAAGACGGAAAACCGCTGAGAATGATAGGCACCCATACTGATATTACTGAGCGGAGGCAATCAGAGGACCATATTCAGCGCCTCACACAGTTATACTCCACGTTGAGTCATTGTGGTCAAGCGATAGTGCACAGCGCGAACCAAGATGAACTTTTTCCACAAATCTGCCGGGCAGCCGTTGCATTTGGCGGGTTCAAAATGGCCTGGATTGGCGAGCTCGATGATGCCGACCAGGTCGTGACGCCGATTGCGTACTTCGGCGAAGGTACGGAGTATCTGGACAACGTAGTAATTTCGGCCGATCCAGGCTCTGCCACATCCTGTGGGCCAGCATGCACAGCAATTCGAGAAGACCGTCCCGTATGGTATCAGGACTCTGACACCTATCCGATCACAACGACCTGGAAGGTCTTTAGCCAAAAATACGGCTGGCGGGCATCAGCCGCGATTCCGCTGCACAAAAACGATCAGGTTGTCGCAATATTCAATCTGTATGCGGGCGATGTCAACGCCTTTGACGATGACGCCAAAGCATTGTTGCTACAAATGGCAACAGATATCAGCTTCGCGCTCGATAATTTTGCCGAGTCGGTCCGTCGAAAACAAGCCGAAGATGAATTGATCCATCTGAATGCAACGTTGGAGTCACGCGTGAAGCAGCGCACCGACGAACTGATGAACGCGAAGGAACTGGCAGATGCGGCAAGCCAGGCGAAGACGGATTTCTTGTCGAACATGAGCCATGAGATCAGAACGCCGCTTACCGCTATTGTTGGCTTCGCAGAAGCCTTGCTTGCGAATGACTTCAGTAAAGAAGAGCACAAGAAAATTACGACAGCGATAGTCCGTAATGGCAAACATCTGCAGCAAATCATCGACGACATTCTCGACCTCTCCAAGATCGAGGCTGGTCAACTCGAGCTGGAGAAGGTCAGTACTCCGTTGTTCGTCCTCTTAGAGGAGATCGATTCGATGCTTGGTGTCTGCGCCAGAGACAAGGGGCTGGAGTTTCGGATCAATTATAAGTTCCCCTTACCGAGAGAGATAGAAACCGATCCGACCAGCCTGAAGCAGATTCTGATCAACCTGATCAGCAATGCAATCAAGTTCACAGTTGAAGGCTATGTGCATGTGGACATCCATTGTGATGATGATTACAGAAATATCTACTTCGAAGTGGCGGATAGCGGTATTGGCATGACGCACGACGAAACAGAACATGTTTTCGATGCATTCATGCAGGCTGATTCGACGACGACGCGACAATATGGTGGAACTGGCCTGGGTCTTTCGATTTCGAGCAAGTTGGCCATCGCCAATGGAGGCAAACTGACCTGCGTTAGTGAGAGAGGCAAAGGCAGCCGTTTCAGGCTCGTGATAACAAATAATGCGAGTGGGAAGACCAGCCTGCTGCACAGCATTGAGGAAGCCATCGCCGATGATATTGACCATGAATACGTTGAAATCAGGCCGCTTTCCGGCAAGATTCTCCTCGTTGAAGATAATCTCGACAACCAGCAACTGATTTCCATGTACGTGAAGCGAACAGGAGCCATGCTTGATATTGCTGAAAATGGCCAGGTAGGAGTCGATAAAGCTCTAGCGAACGGATATGATCTTATACTGATGGATATGCAGATGCCGGTACTGGACGGGCTGCAGGCGATCAAAGTGTTACGCGATCGAGGTTATAGCAAGCCTATCGTTTCACTGACTGCAAATGCAATGCTGGCCAATCGTCAAAAGTGTCTGGATGCCGGCGCCAGCGGTTATTTGGTGAAACCGATAGACCTTGCACAATTCTATGAAACATTGAATAGCTATCTCAGTGAGGCACCCGAGCCCGCGCCGGAACCTGAAATTTCTGATGAAGTCCACAAGAAAAGCACAGATTTTTACAGCAGCAGCAGCTACCTGGATATTGTCGAGCGTTTCAAGCAAAAGCTGCCAGGTATGGTCGCAGAGCTGGCCCAAGCGATACAGGCCCAGAATTGGGATGTCGTTCAGTCAAAATCACACGACCTGAAAGGATTGGGTGGAACCCTGGGTCTGCATGAAATCACCGATGTTGCCGGTCGCATGAATGTTCAAGTGAAAGAAAAGGAGTATGACCAGGTCTTGGTGACAAGCACTGAACTGGAAAAGAAATCGCAAAGCATACTTCGATGATTTTTTTCGTTTTAACAAAACAGCATAATTCTGGCATTATGCGTAATCATGCCAGAATTTTGCAGACCATCACGAAACCTCGCTTCACTCTGCGGCCGCGCAATCGCTGATTTCGCCATGATCGGCGAGAATGACCGCATTTTGTTAGGCTTGTCCGGAGGCAAGGACTCACTATCATTGCTTCATATCCTCAAATACTTTCAGCAACGCGCTCCCGTCAAATTTGATCTGGCTGCGGTCACCGTTGACCCTATGGTAGAGGATTTTGATCCCAGCCCACTAATACCTTATCTGCAGGCGCTCGGCATAGAATATCATTACCGAAGAGAACCGATACTGGACATGGCTGTCGCGCATATGGGCAACAACTCGTATTGTGCCTTCTGTTCACGCATAAAGCGCGGAGTGATTTACAATACAGCGCGCAGACACGGATTCAATGTCGTTGCGCTGGCGCAGCATCTGGATGACCTGGCGGAAAGCTTTCTGATGTCCGCATTTTTTGCCGGGAAACTGAAAACAATGAAGGCCCACTATGTCAATGACACCGGTGACTTGCGCGTGATTCGGCCGCTGGTTTACGTGCGTGAGCGTATGACAGATGCTTTCGCCGAGAGTAACGCGTTGCCTGTGATTCCGGATTCGTGTCCAGCCTGTTTTTCACAGCCAACCCAACGTCAGCATATGAAGCAGCTGCTGGCGCGAGAGGAAACGCAGAATCGCTTGTTATTCAAGTCCCTGCTGTCCACGCTCAAGCCGCTGATGCGCGAGGGGATGCCCTAACCCGCATTTCTCACCAGGCGGCGCAGAGAACTGATAAGGCATTGGCAATTTTGTGAAAACTCGAATGATCGAAAATACAGCGTGTTTTTCAACAGTGCCTATCACGGTTCAGGCTAGTCTTCGTGTCCGTAAGCTTGCTCTTCACTCAAACCGTAGCTATGGCTACGCTTTTCGCTCCAGAGCGGCGCTTACGAACACCAGCCCGCCTGTCTCACCAGGGGGCGAGATGATCGCGCCGAGATTTGGATGCACAAAGGATTTTGCGAAGGAGTGGAATAACCGTGTGTATTGCCGACTGAGCAAAGTTCTTT
>JARFQK010000135.1 GCA_029287815.1 Gammaproteobacteria bacterium | reverse complement strand
GATCAGGGTATTCTGCCGGTCGGCAATCTACTCGACTATGTGCGTGAGCAAGCGGGCGCAGCCCAATTCTACCGATTGCCGACGATCTTCTGGCTGGACCACAGTAATTTCATGCTGGTCGCGGCAACGATCTTAGGCTGTGTCGTTTCGCTGCAGATCATCTTCAACTGGTGGCAGCGGCCGGCGTTGGTGCTGGCCTTTATCCTGTATTTATCGCTCTTCAATGTCTGTCAGCCGTTTCTGCATTTTCAGTGGGACGGCCTGTTGCTCGAAGCGGGTTTTCTGGCGATTTTTCTCGGCTCGGGTTCAAGTCTTATCATCTGGCTTTTCCGCGTGTTGCTGTTCAAGCTGCGCTTCATGTCGGGGCTATCAAAGCTGACCAGCGGTGATCCGGCCTGGTCGGGACTGACGGCCTTGAATACCTATTTCGAGGTCCAGCCGCTGCCGAATCCGCTGGCCTGGTATTTTCATCACCTGCCCGAGTGGCTGCTGCGTTCCGCTACCGCAGCGACCTTATTCATCGAGATTATCGTGCCACTGATGATGTTCATGCCGCGGCGCTGGCGCTTCGCGGCGGCCTGGATAACGATCCTGTGGCAGCTGCTGATCATCCTGAGCAGCAACCACAACTGGATCAACCTGCTGACCATCGCGCTGTGTTTGTTTCTGTTCGACGACAAGGCCCTGCGCCGCGTCTTACCGAAAAGACTCGAGCTGCTTGCTTTGCGGCAACCTCAGACAGGGCCATTGGCCGCGCTGAAGACGACCGCGATCGCCTCGATGGCCGTGTTCATTCTGGTTATCAGCCTTGCGCAACTGTGGGTACTGGCGACGGGCAGGACCGCCGGCAGCTATCTGCACAGCGTGCTCGAACAGATGGAGTCCTACCGTGCGGTGAACATGTATCACGTCTTCCCCACCATGACCACGGAACGTATCGAGCTCGAGGTTTTTGGCTCGTACGACGGTGTTGAGTGGAGACAATATCGCTTCAAATACAAGCCGGAAGAACTCGATCAGCGCCCGCGATGGGTCATGCCGCACCAGCCGCGGCTGGACTGGCAGATGTGGTTCGTGACGCTGAGCGCAAAGCATTTGCCCTGGTTCGAAGAGTTTCTCTACAGCCTGCTGCTCGAGTCGCACGATGTCGGTGAGTTGCTGCAACACAACCCGTTCCCCGACCAGCCTCCGCGCTATATCAGAGTTGAAGCTGTCAAGTACACCTTTACCACGCCCGAGCAAAGAGCGCAGACGGGGCTCTGGTGGCAACGTGAAGAACTGGGCCCGTTCCTGCACCTGCCGGGCGTGATGCGTGGTCCGGAAATGCAAGGCCACCAAAAAGTCGATTGATCGAACGGCGAAGGTGTGTCGCTCTTGTTAGTGTTTCATTTAACGCAGAGGCCGCAGAGACGCAGAGGGCGCAAAGACAAAGAAGGTTTGGGGTGTTGCGGGTTAAGGATTGTGCAAAGGAACCGCATCAGCCGCGAGCGTCCCTCCAGCGCGCAGCTGACGTTGTGCTTTTATTGTCAGACCCTGCCAGATAGGGTCCATGTAGCCTAATCATTCGACACAAAACCAAAATCCCCTCTGCGCGCTCCGCGTCTCTGCGCTCTCTGCGTATCTTCCAAGTAGGTAATAAAGTACGTCAGTCCTTAAGGAGCGGCTGGGTGACCCAGGCCAGGCCGTAGAGCAGAACTGCGCTGAGCATTACGCCGCTGAAACCGATCTCGATCGCCAGCAAGATGGCCAGGATCGCGCTCAACACCGAGGCGCAGCCGTTGATACCCCAGGCCCATGGCATCAGTTGCGGATTATTGTGACGTGTGCCGGCCAGCCCGAGCGGGAATGGCATGCCCATTGCGAAAGCCAGTGGCGCTGCCAAAAGCACAGCCGTTGCGATCCGCATTGGTTCGGACAGGGCCATGATCGTATCGGTGATATGTGGAAATGCAACCAGATAAACCACTGTGATCACACCGATCGAGGCCACGGATCGTTTCAGCAGTCGCGGAACGACAGATAACGGTGCGCCTTCGAGCTTGTGTTGCACAAAGAGACTGCCCAGGCCGGAGAAAATCAGGAACGCACACAGTGTTACCGCAACAGCGTACAACGGCTGACTCAAAATCAAGGTGAATTTCTGAATGAATGCAATTTCGATGAACAAGAAAGCCAGACCCAGACATACGAAGTAGACCATGATATTCCGGCGCTGCGTCGAAGTGTCTGATTGATTGCGTCTAATGAACGCCAGAGGCAACAAAATCAACACGATGGCGGCAATGATCGCTTGTATCAGGGTAAACAGCAGAGTCGGGTAGCCGACACCGATCATCGCAATACCGCCGCGACCGGATATTTTCAACAGTTCCGGCAGGCTGGACCATTTGAAGGTATTGCCGAAATAAGGATTATTGTCACTGACAGCGTTGATGTTGTACTTGTAATTGTCGATGAAATCCTGGGCAGACGCCGATAGCAATGATCGTGCAGCGATGAAGAATACTGGCTGTTGCAGCAATTGATAGCGGTTCACTTCATCTTCATTCAGGTCCGGTAACCAGGCGAGATCGAAAGCACGCTCGGTCGCGAAATCACGTACGCGTTGCGCATCGGCTTTGGTGATTACGCCGTTCTTGACCACAAGCGTTGCGGTATTCCAGCTTCTAATCCAGGCAATCCGGTTTTCCGGCGACTCGACACCATTATTCTGCAGGGCTTGAACGACAGTTGCGAACAGTCGCAGGTTTTCACGTGGCGGTGAGCTGGTCCACAGCGTGATGGACAACAGACCTTCCGGCTCGAGCAGATCGAGGTAGGCCTGCAATGCTTCAACGGTGAGATTGTAGGATGTCGCGAGTGCGTGTACACCGGCGGCACCGCCGTTGGAGCTGCCCGGCAGGCCGGCAACGACCAGGCTATACTTCTCGCTGGTCGAAGCCGCATAGCCTCGCGCCGAGATCGTATGGAAACGGATCCGATCGCGAATGTGGCCCCAGCCAAAATAGTCGGCGTAGTCCTCGGTGATCAGTCTGGTCAGCAACGGTTCAGGCTCGGTCGCATCAATCTAGCGGGCGCCGTGTCGCACCGCCTGTAGCAGCTCACTGCCGGTTGACGCGCCCAGCACCAGCACTTTCCGCGGTGAGGTAGTGATCTGATAGGGTAGCGCAGAGCTCAGATAATCGAGGTAGGCGCGGGACTCGCTGCCCCGATGCTCGTCGATCGTCGTCATCTCGTCACCGTCTCTGAACACGGCAAGCTGGTTTGGCGTTTTTGCAGGGCTCAACAAGCTCATGCCTGGTGCGTTGCGCAGCGGTATTTCACGGCTCTCAAT
>JARFQK010000265.1 GCA_029287815.1 Gammaproteobacteria bacterium | reverse complement strand
CGCGCATCTCCAGTTCGGTGGCCGGTTCTGGTGCGCACGGCGCACCCTACGATCTTGGGCAGGCGAAGACCAGCCTGAACCGTGATAGGCATGCTTGAAAAACACGCTGTATTTTCGGTCAGGTGAGTTTTCTCAAAAGAGGCAATGCCTTATCAGTACTCTACGCCGCCTGGTGAGAAATGCTGGTTAGACAACGCGTTTTATGGTTTCGCCGTATTTATTCCTGTGATGATGAATCGGTTTTTGCGTCGGTTCCGAGACTGGTTCCTTGTCGCTGATGAATACGGGCGTGATACACGCGCCTACTGCGAAACTGCAAACAAACAGCAAGACGGGTCTGGTAAAGTGTTTCATCTTTTTCAAATTTGGTTCGGTGGTCACGGTAAAAAAGCAGCAAATCCTGTGCCATTCCGACCGAAGTCTTTGAATTAAATAGAGTTAATGGAAATCCTGCAATCAGTACAATGGTTGCATCTGAATTTCTGTAAAGAAGATCGACATCTGCATCAGGGCTAGCTGCATGTTGCGCGTTAGCCTGCATCAGTGGTGTATACCGACATGATCGCTCTGAGTTCTTCGAGCACTTGCCGCTGCTGGCTTCGACTGAGCCCGGCTGTTTCCTCCACATCTTCCCCGGCTTCCAACGCATCGATGATCTGATACACGCGATCGCAGCCCAGCGCGCAAACCGAGTCAACCACCGCTCGTGTCTCGGATGTGAGGTCAGGATTCATTTGGCTGATTCATGGGGCTTTTCCAAGTAGTCAGACGACCGCATCTCGAGCAAGCGACTGCTGGTGCGATTGAACGCAAACTTTAGCGCATCACCAGTGTACAATTTTTTCGGCGACGCGTCTGCGCTGATGATCAATTTGACCTTGCGATCGTAGAGCTCATCGATAAGGTAGATAAAGCGGCGCGCCTTGTCGTCCATGCTTGCGTCCATCACTGGGACGTCTGAAACAATGATGTTGTGATATTCACGCGCCAGCTCGATGTAGTCCGGCGTTGCTCTTGGCGCATCACATAGGGTATTGAAATCAAACCAGACCGTTTCTTCAGTATGCATCACTGTTTTGATCGGACGTTTGTGAATGGTCAACACATGACCTTGGCTGATTCTGCCCAGCGCCAGCTTTTGCATACGTTTGAGCAACTGCTTTCGGGTTGCCGGAGTTATCGGTGTGTAATAGATGTCATGCTGTTCCAGCAGGGCGATACGATGGTCGATTTCGCCGTCGATGTGGAGCACACGGGTATGCCGCTTGATCAATTCGATAGCGGTAACGAAACGCTCGCGCTGCAGGCCGTTCTTGTAAAGGTCATCTGGTTTTCGGTTGGATGTTGCAACCAGTGTGACACCCTGACTGAACAGCGCGTGCAACAGACCTGACAACAGCATCGCGTCGGTTATGTTGGTGACGATGAACTCGTCCAGGCAGAGTACACGATAACGGTCGGCAAATTCCCGGGCGATGAGCTTCAGTGGATCTTTGTGTTTTTGCACGCTGGCGAGTTTGTCGTGAATATCCAGCATAAAATGATGAAAATGGATCCGCAATTTTTCATCGAATGGCAAGGCCTCATACAAGACATTCATCAGCCAGGTTTTGCCACGACCGACATCACCCCATAGATATAGACCTGTTACCGGCGTGACCTCTGTTCGGATCAGTGAGCGCCAGAAGCGTCTAACCGGGGAAGCGCCACCAGGGCCGGCCTTCACGAATTCCTGGTAAAGGGATTGTAGCGCGTGGACCGCCTGCTGCTGAGCAGCGTCGGATCGAAATCCGCTTTTCTTCAACTCGGCCTGGTAGATCTCGACAGGCTGCATCGTCATCACTGTTTGTACTTATTTGTAAAACAATCAGGTAAGATTTGATATCAAAGTTTAAGCAATTGCATGCTGAAATGGGCTTAATGTTATGTAAACAGTAGAAAAAATGTGTTTTCGCGAAAGCATCCAGCGCCGGATCGGGGCTGCATCTGGATTGAGACGAAGGCTGATAATTGCTACTATAGTCGCCCATCGGAAGGCAAGCCTATTGCTTGCTCGTATCAAAAAAACAAACCAAGGCGTTTCTACTTCATGACGCGATATATTTTTATTACCGGTGGTGTTGTTTCTTCATTAGGTAAAGGTATCGCTTCCGCTTCGATCGGCGCTATTCTCGAAAGCCGTGGCCTCAAAATCCGCATGTTGAAGCTGGATCCGTACATTAATGTTGATCCTGGCACGATGAGCCCGTTCCAGCATGGCGAGGTCTTTGTCACCGAAGACGGCGCGGAAACCGACCTCGACCTGGGCCACTACGAACGCTTCGTGCGCTCCAAAACCGACAAAGCCAGCAATTTCACGACCGGCAAGATCTACGAAAGCGTCATTCGCAAGGAACGGCGTGGTGAGTATCTGGGTGGGACCGTCCAGGTCATTCCTCATATCACCGATGAAATAAAACGCTGCATCGTCGAGGGAGCTCACGACGCGGATATTGCTATGGTGGAAATAGGGGGCACTGTCGGCGATATCGAGTCATTGCCGTTCATGGAGGCGATTCGGCAGATGGGTGTCGAACTCGGCCATGAGCGCGCGATTTTTATTCATTTGACCCTGGTGCCGTATATCGCGACTGCGGGCGAGGTGAAAACCAAGCCGACACAGCACTCCGTGAAAGAACTTCGCTCCATCGGGATACAACCGGATATCCTGTTATGCCGCTCCGAGCAATTGCTGCCGCAAGAGGAACGTCGCAAGATCGCTCTGTTCACCAATGTAGAGCACGAAGCCGTGATCTCAGCAAAGGATATGAACAACATCTATGAGATTCCAATCTGGCTGCACAGGCAGGGCGTCGATGACATTATCGCGCGCAAGATGAAGCTCGATTTGCCATCTGCGGACTTATCCGAATGGCAGCATGTCGTCGATACCATGAAACACCGAGAGCACGAGGTGAACATTGGCCTGGTTGGCAAGTATGTCGAGCTGACTGAATCGTACAAGTCACTGAATGAAGCTCTATCGCATGCGGGAATCCAGACCAAGTCAAAGGTGAATATACACTACATCGATTCCGTCACGCTGGAGTCGGGTGATTTCAGCACGCTGGTTGGTCTCGATGCGATATTGGTTCCTGGCGGCTTTGGTGATCGTGGTGTAGAAGGCAAGATTGCTGCGGTCAAGTATGCTCGGGAGAACAAGGTTCCTTACCTCGGCATCTGCCTCGGAATGCAGGTCGCGGTGATCGAATTCGCACGCCATGTCGCGAAGATTGTTGACGCTCACAGCAGTGAGTTCGATGCGCAGACGCCAGATCCGGTTATCGCCCTGATCACTGAGTGGAAGACCGAAGACGGCAGCATAGAAACACGTGACGAGGCGTCTGACCTCGGCGGCACCATGCGATTGGGTGGCCAGACCTGCCTGATTGTACCCGGCACACTGGCCCACCAGGTCTACGGAACCGATATGATCGTCGAACGTCACCGCCATCGCTACGAGTTCAACAATAACTATGCCGACAGGCTGGTTGCAGCCGGGCTGGTCATCAGTGGTAAATCCAGTGACAATAACCTGGTGGAAATGATTGAGTTGAAAGACCATCCGTGGTTTCTGTCGTGCCAGTTTCATCCTGAATTCACCTCGACACCACGTGACGGCCATCCGCTGTTCAGTTCCTTCATTCGAGCAGCCTTGGAGAAGCGCCACAAACATGCGGACAGCGGAGAGGTTGCCGCCTGATGCAACTCTGTGGTTTCGCAGTGGGCCTGGAGCGACCACTGTTCTTGATCGCGGGTCCATGCGTAATCGAGAGTGAACATCTGGCGCTGGACACGTCGGCACAACTGAAAGCGATGACCGATCGCCTGGGTATTCCTTTCATCTACAAGTCCTCGTTCGATAAAGCCAACCGTTCTTCCGGCAGCAGCTACCGTGGTCCCGGTATGGAGCAGGGCCTTCGTATCTTGCAGCAGGTTAAAACGCAGGTTGGGGTACCGGTACTGACCGATGTCCACGAGGACACGCCGATTGATGAAGTCGCCGATGTTGTCGATATACTGCAAACGCCAGCATTCCTTTGCCGGCAGACCAACTTCATCCAGAGGGTGGCGGGCGCCGGTAAGCCCGTCAATATCAAGAAGGGTCAGTTTCTCGCTCCGTGGGATATGATCAATGTCGTCGACAAGGCGAGATCGACGGGTAATGAGCAGATCATGGTTTGTGAGCGCGGCGTTTCCTTCGGCTACAACAACCTCGTCTCTGACATGCGTTCGCTGGCCATCATGCGAGCAACCGCGTGTCCGGTTGTGTTCGATGCGACGCATTCGGTACAGCTGCCTGGCGGCAAAGGTACCTCATCGGGCGGACAACGCGTGCATGTACCGGTGCTCGCCCGGGCCGCTGTCGCAGCTGGCGTGTCGGGTTTGTTCATGGAGACCCATCCGGATCCCGACGAGGCGCTGAGTGATGGTCCGAATGCGTGGCCGCTCGGACGCCTGGAATCTTTGCTGAAAACGCTGATCGCGATCGACAACGTTGTAAAATCAGCGCCGTTTGAAGAGGCGCTTTGACAGCGCCAGCTTGAGCCGCATCGCTCACTAGGGGGCAAGCCAGATGATTGCGCGGAGGTTTGGGTTCAACCAGCTGAAGGTGAAGCCGCGGAACGGCGGGGCTTTTTTCAGTGAGACCAATGCTTCGAGGATTCGAATAGCCGGCGGATGCATCCATCTGGTGAGACATGCGGGTCGACTTTCAACAACTAACATTTCGTTACTGAGGGTGGATCATGTCTAATATCGTAAAAATTCATGCGCGTGAGATTCTGGATTCTCGCGGCAATCCCACTGTAGAGGCTGAGGTTTCACTCGCCAGTGAGGTCATGGGGCGAGCAGCTGTGCCATCCGGAGCATCAACCGGAGAGCGCGAGGCGCTGGAGTTGCGCGACGGTGACAGTAGCCGCTATTTTGGCAAAGGCGTCACCAAGGCCGTCCGCAACGTCAACACTGAGATCAGCGATGCCCTGATTGGCATGGATGCGCAGGATCAAAACGCGATTGATAAAAAAATGATCGAACTCGATGGCACTGAAACCAAGGAGCGTCTCGGGGCCAATGCAATATTGGCTGTATCGCTCGCCAGCGCGCACGCTGCCGCGAAGGAAAACAAAAAACCGCTTTACGTTAATCTTGGCGAAGGCGAATACACGATGCCGGTGCCGATGATGAATATCATCAATGGCGGCGAGCATGCGGATAACAGTGTCGATCTGCAGGAATTCATGATCGTTCCAGTCGGCGCGGCCAGTTTCAAGGAGGCGCTGCGCTATGGTTCTGAAATATTCCACACGCTACAGAAGGTCCTGCAGGTCAAAGGCATGAACACCGCTGTTGGTGATGAAGGCGGTTTTGCGCCCAACCTTTCCTCAAACGAGGAGGCGATCGAGGTCATACTCGAGGCTGTCTCGAAAGCTGGTTATCAGGCAGGCAAGGATGTTTTCCTCGGCTTGGACGTCGCCAGTTCAGAGTTTTACAAAGACGGCATTTATACGCTCGCATCGGAAAGCAAAGCATTCAGCGCAGCAGAATTCAGCGATTATTTGGCGGCCTGGGTCGACAAATATCCGATCATCACCATCGAGGACGGAATGGCAGAGAACGATTGGGAGGGATGGGCCATACTGACCGAGAAACTCGGCAGCAAGGTGCAGCTGGTTGGCGACGACCTTTTCGTTACCAATACGTCGATCTTCAAACAGGGTATCGAGAAGGGTATCGCCAATTCGATCTTGATCAAATTCAATCAGATCGGTTCGCTGACGGAAACGCTCGATGCAATTCATCTGGCTCATGTGTCAGACTATACAGCAGTGGTTTCTCACCGGTCCGGTGAAACCGAGGACAGCACCATCGCGGACCTTTGTGTCGCCAGGCAGACCGGTCAGATCAAAACCGGATCTTTGTCGCGTTCGGATCGTATCGCGAAGTACAACCAGTTGTTGAGGATCGAGGAAGCACTTGGCGACGATGCAGTGTACGCTGGTGCCAGTGCTTTCAAGCAACTAAAGTAAGTTGAAGCTGATAGTAACTGTCCTGTTCGTACTGTTGATCTGGCTGCAGTACCGGCTGTGGTTGGGTGATGGCGGGATTCCTGAAGTGCTCAGTCTGGGCCGGGAAATCGATGTTGTACAGCAACAGGTCGACAAGTTGCAAGAACGTAATGAAGCGCTCGATGCTGAAGTGATGGACCTGAAAAAAGGCATCGAGGCGATCGAAGAACGGGCACGAAGTGAGCTGGGTATGATTAAGCCGGATGAAATCTATTACCAGGTCATCGATGGTGACATTGGCAGATCGACTGATTGAATCCCGGTGAGTAATGACTGCGTTATCTGGGCTGTGATACCCGCCGCCGGCATCGGCGCGCGGATGCAGTCCGACATCCCTAAACAATATCTTGATCTGCTTGATCGTCCGGTCGTTGAACACACGATCAAGCGTCTGCTGAGTATTGAGCGTGTTCATGGCATCGTGGTTGCACTGCGTGATGATGACCCGTATTGGCCGCGGATGCGCCTGGAATCGGACAAACCGGTCATTGTTGCGGATGGTGGCGAACAGCGCTGCCACAGCGTAATGAATGCGCTGGCTGTACTCTCGGAACAGCCAGGCTACAAAGTCGATACGACCTGGGTGTTGGTGCATGACGCGGTACGCCCCTGTGTGAGTTCCGAAGATATCGAGAAATTGATCGTCCACACTATTGGCACCGAGTCTGGCGGTTTGCTAGCGGTGCCGGTGCGTGACACGATCAAGCGTCAAGATGATGAACGGCGCGTCCAGCAGACCGTCGACCGAACAGGTCTTTGGCATGCCCAGACACCGCAACTATTCGCCTGCGACTCGCTTTATCGTGCGCTCGGCGCGGCGTTGGATGCGGACATACTCGTCACCGATGAATCGTCGGCCATGGAATGGGCAGGATACCATCCGCTGTTGATTGAAGGCAGAGAAGACAATATCAAGATTACCCGGCCGGCGGATCTGCTACTGGCCGAGCTCTATTTGAAAGCTCGCCAACGAACGGATGAGAACGGCGTCACCGATGAATAAAACCGTGCAGCCTTTCCGGGTCGGGCACGGCTTCGACGTGCATCGCTTCACTCACGGCGACAGCATTACGCTGGGTGGCGTAAAAATACCCCACAAATACGCTTTCGATGCGCACTCTGACGGCGACGTATTGATACACGCGGTGTGTGATGCATTGCTGGGCGCAATTGCAGCAGGAGACATTGGTCAGCACTTCCCCGATACCGACCCAGCTTATGCCGGCATTGATAGCATGATCTTGCTGGCGAAAGTCTATGAACAGGTGGCGGCCGCTGGATACAGTATCGGAAACCTTGACGTTACCGTGATTGCACAAGCGCCGAAGCTTGCCCCGCATCTCGGTGCTATGCAGCGCCGTTTGGCTAAGGCGCTCGCCAGCGATGTAAGCCAGATCAATATCAAAGCGACGACGACCGAGGGACTTGGCTTTTCCGGTAGAGAGGAAGGCATGGCCGTGCACAGTGTCGTTCTACTCGTTGCGTGCTAACACGCCATCAACATCATCGGTTTTATACTGTTTTTTACGAGAAAAATGTATTTTTTTATATAAATGTATTTACAATTTGCGGATAAAGGTATAAATAAAGCGACTGTAATTCCAATAAAAACACCAAGGGACGTATCAATCATGTCACCAGTTAAGAAAAAAGTTACTAAGAAGAAAGCTGTTAAAAAAGCAGCCGCAGTAAAAAAGGTCAAGGCAATCAGCACGGGCTACACCAAATCACAGTTGTATGCACACATCGCGGAAGACACTGGTCTGGCGAGAAGAGACGTTGCCAAAGTCTTCGATTCGTTGTCTGATGTGATCGAAGGCCACATCAAGAGTCGCGGGGCGGGCGAGTTCAAGCTGCCAGGTTTGTTGAAAGTGAAAGTCAACAAGAAACCGGCGACCAAAGCGCGCAAGAACGTTCCCAATCCGTTCCGGCCAGGCGAGTTCATGGATGTTGCCGCCAAGCCTGCACGCAAGGTTGTGAAGGTACTGCCGCTGAAGGGGCTGAAGGATATGGCTGTCAAATAGGATCGCCCTGGTCAGCGCTACACTGACTTGAAGCTTTGTCCAAACCCCTGTAAAACAGCGTTTTACAGGGGTTTTCTACGATTGGTAAGGGAAGAATCGGGCGCTTGTGTTGATGAACAGTATTCTTTACCTGCATGGTTTCAACAGTTCGCCCGCATCGTATAAAGCAAGGGTTCTGCAAGGATACATGCGGAGCCTGGGTTTGGAAGACTTTATCGACGTGCCGGCGATACCACCGGAGCCGGCTGAGGCCATTGACTTGCTGCAACGGCGTGTTGAAAAAATCATCGAACATACCGGACTTTGCCTTGTAGGTAGCTCGTTGGGCGGTTTTTATGCGACCTGGTTGGCTGAGAAATACGGTTGTCCGGCCGTGCTGATTAATCCTGCTGTCAGACCGCATCAGCTGCTCGAGCAATATCTGGGCAGGAATACGAATGATTATACCGCGGAAAGCTGGATACTCGATCAAACACACATAGAGCAGTTTCGTCAGCTTTTTGTCGAAAACATCACGCAGCCGCATCGGTACCTGCTGATGTTGCAAACGGGGGATGAGACACTTGACTACAGAGAAGCAACAGACAAATATCGAGAATGCCCGAGCATCATTGAGGAGGGCGGCAGTCACGAGTTCAGCGGTTTCGATAGATATTTGGAGAAGATAGTTTCGTTCTGTCGTTGCACCAGTTCGCCTCTCTCACCAGGCGGCGTAGAATGCTGATAACGCATTCCATAACATCACAGACCATACAGGAAACAATCCATGTCCCTTGGCCCGATAATGATGGATCTCGCAGGAACCGGCATCTCGGCAGCAGAGCGGGAGCTGCTGGAGAGCCCGCTGATCGGTGGCGTCATCCTGTTCACCCGCAATTTTGAATCGATCGAGCAGATAACCGCGCTGGTCAGCGAAATTCACGCTTTGCGCACTCCCCATTTACTGGTTGCTATCGATCATGAAGGTGGGCGCGTCCAACGTTTCCACAAAGGCTTTACCCGTCTGCCACCGGCAAACGTATACGGCAAGATATTCGGCAAGGACCCGAACAAGGCGCGCAACCTGGCCGAGCAGGCAGGCTGGCTGCTGGCAGCGGAACTCCGCGCGATCGGTGTCGATTTCAGTTTCACGCCGGTACTGGACCTGGCGCACGGACTCAGTGGAGTTATCGGTGATCGTGCCTATCACTCGCGACCGGATGTGGTTGCAACGCTGGGCTATGCAACGATGCGCGGTATGTTGCGTGCCGGCATGCACGCCGTGGGTAAACATTTCCCGGGTCACGGCGGCGTTGTTGAAGATTCTCACCTGACATCACCGGTTGATCACCGTGAACTTGGCAAGTTGTTGGAGGAAGACATTGTCCCTTTTGAGAAAATGATTGCCAATGATCTGAGTGCGGTCATGCCAGCCCACGTAATCTACGAAAAAGTCGATGATAAACCCGCGGGCTATTCCTCGATCTGGTTGCAGCGTATTTTACGCGACAAGTTGAAATTTCAGGGTGTCATTTTCAGTGATGACCTGAGTATGGAAGCAGCCGGCGTTGCCGGCGGCTATGGCAGCCGGGCGCAGCAGGCGTTGCGAGCAGGCTGTGATATGGTGCTGGTGTGCAATCATCTCGAGGGCGTCAGCGAAGTCGTCGATCAGCTGAAGGGCTATAACAACCCGGCCTCCCAAGTACGCCTCGTGCGTATGCATGGCAAGGGAGAAGTATCTTACGCGAGACTACACGCCGGATATGATTGGCAGAAGGTCTGTACTATGATCGCTGGACTCGATGAGTCGCCTTGGCTGGAGATGGACGTGTGAGTGATGCAATGAAGGATGGGCTGGAGCTGCAACAGCTGTTGCAGCAGGCGGAACTGGTGTTCGATACCGCTGAAATCGAAGAGGCAATTATCAAGCTTGCTCAGCGCCTAAAGGAACGGCTGGTCGACCAGTCTCCCCTCGCGCTGTGCGTGATGCAAGGTGGCTTGATGTTTACCAGCAAAATCATGACGCATCTGCCGCTCGGTACCGAATTTGATTATATTCACGCAACGCGTTACCGCGACACCACGGGTGGGGGTAGCGTTGAGTGGCGCGCCTATCCCGGCAAAGCTCTCAAAGGTCGTACTGTCCTGGTATTGGACGACATACTCGATGAGGGCCACACTCTCGCGGCGATCGTGCAATATTGTCTGGAACAGGGCGCCCGCGACGTGATAACAGCGGTTTTGTTGCAGAAAAAACATGACCGCCTCAAGCCAGCCATGCGCTGCGACTACGTTGCGCTGCAGGTTGAAGATCGTTACGTTTTTGGCTATGGCATGGATTATCGAGGTAAGCTACGGCACCTGGATCAGATTTACGCGCTTACAAGCGGAGAAACAAAGCATGCCTAAAGTAGGTGTCATCGGAGGCAGCGCTCTGGATGCTATTGCCAATCTTGAAATCAGTCATCGTGAAATGGTGAATACACCTTATGGTGCGACATCCAGTCCGCTACTGTTCGGTGCCATGGATGGTGGTGAGCTCGTATTCATACACCGTCACGGTTTTGGGCATACGATTGCGCCGCACCAGATCAACTACCGGGCCAATATCTGGGCGTTGCGCGAGCTTGATGTCACGCATATTGTCGCCACAGCCGCGGTTGGTGGAATAACCGAGATCATGTCGCCTATGACCCTGGTTATACCCGACCAGATCATTGACTACACCCATACTCGCAGTCAGACCTTTTATGAGAATAGTCAAGAGCCGGTGGTTCACGTCGATTTTACCTGGCCTTACGATGAGGACTTGCGCAGCGCGCTAAGCGAGTCGGCCGTGAATTTGCAGCTGCCTTTGGTATCCAGAGGCACCTATGGTGCCGTTCAGGGGCCGCGCCTGGAAACTGCTGCCGAGATCAGGCGTCTCGAAAGCGATGGCTGTGACATTGTCGGCATGACGGCGATGCCGGAAGCTGTGCTTGCGCGCGAACTCGACATCAAATATGCGTGCAGCGC
>JARFQK010000214.1 GCA_029287815.1 Gammaproteobacteria bacterium | reverse complement strand
GTCGATATCGATCCGGCGCGGCTGAAAAAGGTGAGGCAGAATCTCGAGCGACTGAATTTGCAGGCCCGGCTGATCGTCGGCGATGCAACCGATGTGCAAAGCTGGGCGGAGCCGCAGCATTCGTTCGATCGAATCTTGGTCGATGCGCCTTGCTCAGCCAGTGGTGTGATTCGCCGCCATCCCGATATCAAGAGTCTGCGCCAGCCAGATGACCTGCTTGCGCTCGCATCTGTCCAACAAAAAATATTGCAGCAGGCCTGGACGCTACTCAGGCCCGGTGGCCAGCTGTTATACGTCACCTGCTCTGTTTTCAGAATGGAGAACGAGCAGCAGATCGACCGGTTGTTGTCTGCTCAGTCCGATGCGGAATCCATGGCGATCGATCAGGACTGGGGTATATCCTGCCGACACGGACGGCAGTTGCTGCCGGGCGTCGAGGATGGAGACGGCTTCTATTTTGCCCTGTTGAAAAAGCGACGAAAAGCGCCCTGATGCTGCTGCAATCACGCGCTGAAAGGCGTAAACTTCGCGCCAGAGGATGCGTAATCTCAACAGACTCGTGCAATGAAAATTCTTATTCTAGGCGGCGGTCAAGTAGGCTCCACCGTTGCAGCCAATCTCGCATCTGAAGCCAATGACATTACTCTGGTCGATAACAACACCAACTTGCTGAACGATCTGCGCAGTCGTCTCGATATACAGACTGTTCCCGGACATGCTTCCTTTCCGGAGGTACTGCGGCGTGCCGGCATAATCGATACGGATATGTTGATCGCTGTGACCAACAGCGATGAAACCAATATGCTGGCCTGTCAGTTCGCGCATTCGTTGTTCCATACGCCGACCAAGATCGCCCGGATCCGATCCCAGGAGTACCTCGAACACGAGCATATCTTCTGCCATGAGGCGGTACCGGTCGACGTAATCATCAGTCCAGAAGAAATCGTATCCAAATACGTCCAACGCTTGATCGAGTATCCAGGTGCATTCCAGGTTCTGGATTTTGCTGGCGGGCGCGCCCAGCTGGTCGGTGTCAAGGCTTATTATGGCGGGCCGCTGGTTGGTCATGAAATCAGAACACTGAGAGATCACATGCCGGCGGTCGATGCACGCGTTGCTGCAATTTACCGGCGCGGCAAGGGTATCACGCCGGAAGGCAACCGCGTGATCGAGGCGGATGATGAGGTATTTTTCATTGCGGCCAAGAAAGATATTCGCGCAGTCATGAGTGAACTGCGTAAACTCGACAAACCTTTCAAACGCATCATGATCGCGGGTGGCGGTAACATCGGCAAACGCCTGGCCGAGGCGCTCGAGGATGACTACCAGGTCAAATTGCTGGAGTGCAATCCGGAGCGTGCCGAACTGCTGTCGCATGAGCTGAATCGATCGATCGTGTTATTGGGTGATTCTGCGGATGAAGATCTGTTGCTCGAGGAGAACATTGACCAAATGGATGTGTTCTGTGCCGTGACCAATGACGATGAGGCGAATATTCTCTCATCGATGTTGGCGAAGCAGCTCGGCGCAGGCAAGGTGATGTCGCTGGTCAATCGTCCGGCCTATGTTGACCTGATCGAGCAGCAAGCCACGATCGATGTCGCGATATCGCCGCAGCAGGTCACGATCGGTGCGCTGCTAACGCATGTTCGTAGGGGAGACGTCGTCGCCGTGCACTCTCTACGTCGTGGCTCTGCCGAGGCGATCGAGGCCGTTGCGCATGGCGATGCCAGAACTTCGCGGGTTGTCGGTCGACGTATCGAGGAGATTGCGCTACCTGAGGGTGCGAACATAGGTGCTGTGGTACGCGGTGATGAGGTAATGATGGCGCATCACGATACATTGATCGATACCGATGATCACCTGATTTTGTTCATGCAGGACAGGCGCACAACACCCGAGGTCGAGAAATTGTTCCAGGTCAGTTTCACCTTCGTCTGACGCGTTCATGCATGCTGCGATCATTCTGCGACTGATTGGCCAGCTATTGATGCTGTTCAGCATCACGCTGTTGCCGCCTGTGGTTATTGATATCTTTTACGGCGAGGATGCGGGGACGGCGTTCTTCTTCAGCTACCTGTTGCTGCTGGCAACCGGCTTCCTGCTGTGGCTGCCAGTACGAACCAGGAAGGCGGAGCTGCGATTGCGCGATGGTTTCGTCGTCGTGGTGATGTTCTGGACGGTGCTTGGCCTCGCTGGCTCATTGCCGTTTCTGCTCTATGAGCCGTTAACCGTATCGGTATCGGATGCGGTGTTCGAATCCATCTCCGGGTTGACGACCACCGGCGCGACGACCTTTATTGGTCTCGACGAGTTGCCGCACAGCATTCTGTTTTACCGCCAGGAATTGCAATGGCTTGGCGGCATGGGCATCATCGTGTTGGCTGTCGCCGTGATGCCGATGTTGGGTGTCGGCGGCATGCAGTTGTATCGGGCTGAAGCCCCGGGGCCAGTCAAAGATAGCAAGCTGACACCACGCATTGCTGAGACAGCCAAGGCGCTTTGGTACATCTATTTGAGCTTGACTATCGCCTGTGCGCTGAGTTACTGGATTGCCGGCATGGATCTGTTCGACGCCATCTGCCACAGCTTTTCGACCGTCGCGATTGGCGGATTCTCGACGCATGATGCCAGCATCGGTTATTTCGACAGTGCGGCGATAGAAGCCGTGGCGATCGTCTTCATGTTTCTTGGCGGCATGAATTTTGCGCTGCATTTTGCCGCAATCCGTTCTCGTAACGTCAACCACTATCTTCAGGATTCGGAGTTGCGAATGTATGCAGGCGTGCTGCTGTTCGTTTCCACGGCGAGCATTGGCTATCTGTATTTGCATCACGATGTCCCCGAGCTGAGTAATGCAATCCGCCAGGGCCTGTTTCATGCGGTGTCCATCGGTACCACGGCCGGATTTGCGACTACGGATTATTATGTCTGGCCGACATTTGTGCCAGTGATGTTATTGTTCGCCAGCTTTGTGGGCGGCTGTGCTGGGTCAACCGGTGGCGGAATCAAGGCGATTCGCATTCTGTTGTTGATAAAACAAGGGCAGCGCGAGTTGATGCGACTGATCCATCCGAGTGCGCAGGTTGTCGTCAAGGTCGGCAGACAGCCAGTCAATAACTCGGTTATCGATGCGGTGTGGGGCTTCTTCGCGGCCTATGTGGCCTGCTTCGTGATCATGATGCTTCTGTTGATGCTGGATGGCCACGATCAGATCACGGCCTTCTCAGCGGTTGCGGCCACAATCAACAATCTTGGCCCAGGTCTCGGTGACGTCAGCGCGAATTATGCCGGTATCGATGACTTCTCCAAGTGGCTGCTGTGCTTTTCGATGTTGCTGGGGCGTCTGGAGATATTCACCTTGCTGGTGATGTTGATGCCGGCATTCTGGCGAAAATGACAACGACCTGCTGCTTGTGCGGTTTGACTGTGCTGGACGCAATCGCCGCCGGTATGTCACAGATTGGTTCAAGATGAGCGTCAAGGAATCAAACCTGCACCTGTATCGCTTCCACCCAAGGCTGTTGCATCCGAGGCACTGGCTAACCTGGCTGGGACTGATCGTTTACTTTCTATTCACCTTGTTGCCAATGCCAGTGATTGATTGGGTCGGATTCCGCTTGGGTGAAACTGCCGCGAGAAAGAACCGCAAGCGTTTCAATATCGCTCGGACGAACCTGTCCCTGTGCTTTCCCGATAGAACCGAACAGCAAATCGATGATCTGGTCATTGATCATTTCCGCGCGCAATTGCGCAGTGCGATGCATCTTTTCATCGTTTGGTCGCGGCCTGTTTTTGTGGTCAGAGCAAGAATAATACGCGAAGGCTTTGAGCAACTCGATCATTACAGGCGCCAGGGCAAACAGGTTATTGTGCTATTGACCCACAGCGTTGGGCTCGATTTTGCGGTCGCGTCCGTATCGATGGATTATCCGACCAACGGTCCTTATAAGCCGATGAGAAACACGGTCATTGATTTCATGTTCACTCATGGTCGCACCCGCTTCGGTGCCAGGTTTGGCGGCAAGCTGTTCACTCGCGATGATGGTTTGCGACCATTGATCAGGGAGACACGTGCAGGCAAGGTGCTGGTCTACCTTGCGGACGAGGATCTGGGCATGGAGCAAGCGGTATTTGCCCCGTTTTTTGGCGTTCCGAAGGCAACGATACCGGTGCTGGGCCGGATGGCGAAAGCCTGTAATGCTGTGGTGCTGCCCTGTGTCAGCTGCTACGATCCGAAGCTGAGAAAATACCGCGTCAAGATGTTCCCGGCGCTGGCAGACTTCCCGAGCGGTGATGATACGACCGATGCGGCTGCCATGAACCGCGCGATCGAACACACCATTCTGGAGTGTCCGCAACAATACCTCTGGACCTTTCGGTATTTCCAGACCCGGCCCGCGGGCCAGCCGCCGGTTTATAAATCGGCGTAACCAGGCGGTCCAACTCCTGCGCTTGGTTGTTCGCAAACCAAATAGGACAAACTGTAACCGCAGAGTACACTGCTGAGGACCATTTCTGTCATTGAAATATGTGAGGATTCAACGAACGATGGGTCCGCCTTCGTGCAACATGCGGGCTAGACCGGGCCCTTTCGGATCATGCGCCAATGACCAATAAAAAACCCCCGGTTTCCCGGGGGCCTGTAATCATCCTTGCTAGGTGATCGAGCCTCGCGCTAGAGCAGTTCCATCACAGCCTGTTTTTCCATCCGGGAATATGTCATCCTTGAGTTCCTTTTCCCGTTTCCGTGAGAGACTGCTCGATATGTCCTTATGTCCTTGTACGGCTCATTCCATGTGTCCTGATATCAATTATGATCAGGTTGGCAGCTCAGATCTATCAGGTGTTTTCGACAATGCGTGTAGGAAAATTCCTACAAACTTGATAAGTCTATAATAATCAGAAAGTTAGAGATGATTGCCTTGCTGCAACGTGTTTCTGCGGCCTCGGTAAACGTGGACGGCGAGTGTATCGCTGAAATTCAACGCGGCCTGCTGGCGTTGATCGCGGTGGAAAAGCACGATCAGGCTGAGCGCGCCGCTAAACTGGCGGACCGTATCCTTGGCTATCGGATATTCGCCGATCGTGCTGGCAAGATGAACTTAAATGTCTGTGACGTCGATGGCAGCGTGCTGTTGGTGCCGCAGTTCACCCTGGCTGCAGACACTCGCAAGGGCATGCGCCCCAGTTTTTCCAGTGCGGCTGATCCCGCGAAAGGCCGGGCTTTTTTTGACAAGCTGGTTGACATCATGCAGGGCCGTTATTCCCGCGTCAAACAGGGTAGGTTTGGCGCTGATATGGCGGTCACGTTGGTCAACGACGGGCCGGTGACCTTTTGGTTGCAGGTGTAGGAGCCTGCGCCGCCTGATGAGAAATGCGGGCTAGCCCGCGCTCACGGCGAGATGTTAAGATTGGAATTATACAGACAATTCTCTGATCAGTCCTGATAGTACAACCTGCACTGCAATCATCAATCACACGTTCTGGAAATCACGTCAATGGTCATCGGAGAAAAATAATGAGCCAGCGCAAGGCAGATGTGGAGCGCAATACCGGTGAGACACAAATTCAGGTCAGCGTGAATCTGGATGGCGCTGGCCATTGCAAGCTTGAGACGGGAGTACCTTTTCTCGAACATATGCTGGACCAGGTCGGTCGTCATGGGCTGATCGATATCGAAATCATCGCGCAGGGCGACCTCCACATCGATGCCCACCACACGGTTGAGGATATTGGTATCACACTCGGGCAGGCGCTGGCCAGGGCGGTTGGCGACAAGACCGGTATCGTGCGCTATGGGCACGCCTATGTACCACTCGATGAGGCTTTATCACGCGTCGTGATCGATTTCTCCGGGCGCCCTGGTCTGACCTACCAGGTCGACTATCCGCGGGCGATGATCGGCGCGTTCGATGCCGACCTGTTGCACGAATTTTTCCAGGGCTTCGTCAATCATGCCGGTGTGACCTTGCATATTGATAATCTGCGTGGCGTCAACGCCCATCATATTGCCGAGACGATTTTCAAAGCCTTTGGGCGAGCCCTACGCATGGCATTGTCGTTCGATGAGCGCATGGAAGGCATCATGCCGAGTACGAAAGGGGCCTTGTAGCGTCTATGTCCCTGATCGCTGTTGTGGACTATGGTATGGGGAACTTGCGCTCGGTCGATCAGGCTTTGGAGCACGTCGCCCAGAGTGGGCAGCGGGTGCGTGTCACCTCCAGCGCAGCGGATATCGCCTCCGCTGATCGTGTCGTTTTCCCCGGCCAAGGCGCGGCTCGAGACTGTATGCGTGAATTGGCAGCGCGGCAGCTAGTCAAGCCGCTTGTGCAAGCTGCCAAAGAAAAACCGTTTCTGGGTATTTGCATGGGACTGCAGGTGCTGATGTCGCACAGTCAGGAAAACGACGGCGTTGACTGCATTGGCGTCTATCCGGGCGAGGTGCGCTATTTTGGAAATGAGCTCAACAAGCATAATTCGGCTGAATCGCTAAAGATTCCACATATGGGTTGGAACAATGTGACGCAGACCATGGGCCATCCATTGTGGCATGGTATCAAACAGGGTAGCCGCTTCTATTTTGTTCACAGTTACTATGTTGATCCAGTAGACGAGGCCATCGTGGCAGGTGAAACGACTTATGACATTGTGTTCACATCGGCGATCGCTTGCGCTAATGTATTTGCAGTCCAGTTTCATCCCGAGAAAAGTGCGACTGATGGGTTGCAGTTGCTGAAAAATTTTACCCAGTGGGATGGACATTAGGAGTTTTATGGAGCGAGATATTCATGTTACTGATTCCTGCGATTGACCTCAAAGAGGGTCAATGTGTTCGCCTGCGTCAGGGCGATATGAATGATGATACCGTCTTCTCTGATGATCCGGTGGCGACAGCGGGTCGTTGGGTCGAGGCGGGGACGAAGAGACTGCATATCGTCGACCTCGACGGTGCATTTGCAGGCAAACCTAAGAATGTTGAGGTGATTCATGAAATTGCCAGCACATATCCGGACATCGAGATTCAGCTTGGTGGGGGTATTCGCGACGAAGAGACGATCGTAGGTTACCTCGATGCTGGTGTCCATTACGTGATTATCGGAACCAAAGCAGTGACCGACCCGCATTTCATCAATGAAGTTTGCGTTGAGTTTCCAAATCGAATCATCGTGGGGCTGGATGCCAAGAATGGCAAGGTCGCGGTTGATGGCTGGTCCAAGGTCTCAAGGCACGATGTGATCGATATGGCGCAACGCTTCGAGAATGATGGCGTCGAAGCCATCGTTTATACCGACATATCACGCGACGGAATGATGCAGGGTGTGAATATCGAAGCTACGGTCAAACTGGCACAGTCGATACATATACCGGTAATTGCATCCGGCGGGATCACCACAATGGATGATATCAAGGCGCTGAATGAAGTGGCCGATGAGGGTATTATCGGTGCGATCACGGGGCGTGCAATTTACGAAGGCACGATCGACCTCGCCGAGGCGCAGCGCTGGCTGGCGGAGCACAGCAGCGAATACGGGAACGTCTACTAGCGCGCTCGCCGTGTCCCTGGCCAAACGAATCATTCCCTGCCTCGATGTTGACAATGGACGTGTTGTCAAAGGCGTCAAATTTATTGATATTCGTGATGCCGGCGATCCGGTCGAGGTCGCCCGCCGTTACGATAAAGAAGGCGCCGACGAGATCACGTTTCTTGACATAACAGCGAGTTCCGATGAGCGTGAGACCATGGTTCACGTCGTCGAACATGTTGCCGAGGAGGTCTTCATACCGTTGACAGTTGGTGGCGGTCTGCGCACGCTTGACGATGTGCGGACCCTGCTGAATGCCGGGGCTGATAAGGTTGCGATCAATACCGCTGCCGTATTCAACCCGGAATTCGTTAAACAGGCCAGCGACCGCGTCGGGTCCCAGTGCATCGTAGTCGCGATCGATGCTAAACAGGTCAGCGCCGAGGGCGAGCCGTTACGCTGGGAGATTTTCACTCATGGCGGTCGCAAGCCGACCGGTCTGGATGCGATCGAGTGGGCGCAGAAAATGGATGCGTTCGGAGCCGGTGAAATACTGCTCACCAGCATGGACCGTGATGGTACGCGCAAGGGCTTTGATCTGGATCTGACCCGGACGGTTGCTGAGGCAGTGTCGGTACCGGTGATTGCGTCTGGTGGCGTGGGTGATCT
>JARFQK010000110.1 GCA_029287815.1 Gammaproteobacteria bacterium | reverse complement strand
TCGGTTCAGACCGCGCATGCCGACACCATGGATGACGACCTGACCGTTCTCCGGCCCGTCGATCGCAACCCCCATCGCCTGGAACGCGCGCAGCGTGTTAAGGCTGTCCTCACCCTCGAGAAAGCCGGCGATGTGGCTGGTACCTTCAGCGATCGCACCGAACATGATCGAACGATGCGATATCGACTTGTCCCCCGGCACGCGTATCTCGCCACCGAGCTGGCCGCCATTGCTAACAATAAATTTCATGATGTTTAAATTTCATAACTCACCGCAAAGGCGCAATGCACGCAAAGCCTATGCAGTGGAACGAGTAGGAGCGACTTTAGTCGCGAATTTTTGCAGTTCGCGACTAAAGTCGCTCCTACACCAAAAATGACCTTTGCGTCCTCTGCGCCTTTGCGGTGAAAAAACATCATCCACAAAACGCATCGCGCACGCGCTTGGCGCGTTCGAATACTTCCTTGAGCTTCTCGCCGTCGTATTCCTCCAGCGCGCGGTACATCTTTTCCATCTCGTCACGGTAGCGCTTCATCATTGCCATGACCTGTTCACGATTGCTCAGGCAGATGTCTCGCCACATGACTGGATCACTCGATGCGATGCGGGTGAAGTCGCGGAAACCGCCGGCAGCGAAACAAAAAATCTCGTCAATATCCTCGAGGTTGTTCAGACAGTCGACCAGGCCGAAAGCCAACAGATGCGGCAGATGGCTGGTCCCTGCCAGTACCAGATCGTGGTGCTCGGCGCTCATGGTGTCGACGCTGGCGCCGGCCGCCTCCCACATTGCTCGGACCCGATCGACCGCGGCCGTGCTCGTGTCTTCGGTGGGCGTCAGGATCACCCGACGTTGCCGGTAAAGCTCAGCAAAGGCCGCGCCGACACCGCTACGTTCGGTGCCGGCGATCGGGTGACCCGGCACGAAGTTCGGGTAGCCGGCGCCGAAGATCGATTCAGCGTCCCGAATCACGCTTTGCTTGGCGCTGCCCGCGTCGGTGACAACGATGTCCTGGTCCTTGCCGGCGTTGATTTGTTCGAATGCGGCGTGCATCGCACCCAACGGGACACAAACCACGACAATATCGGCACCAACGACCGCGTTCGCGATTTGGGTATCGTAGCTGTCGATGACGCCCAGCTCGACAGCCCTGATCAGCGTCTGTTCGGTGCGGCCCGCACCGATGATTTGTCTGCAAAAACCGGCACGTTTGAGCGCCAAAGCCAGCGAACCACCGATCAGACCAGTCCCGATGACGCAGACGGTATCGACACCCGACGTGCTCACGATAATACCTCGCTTAGGGCGGCAAGCAGTCGCTCGTTCTGCTCTGCAGTGCCAATCGTGATGCGCAGATAGGTCGGCATCTGGTAGTTCGCCAGCGGTCGCACGATCACGCCTTCGCGCAACAAACCCTGAAAGATCGGTGCCGCATCCTGCTGAAAATTGACCGTAATGAAATTGCCCATTGTCGGCAGGCAGGACAGACCCATTTGCGCGAGCGCGTTCTGCAGCTCGGTTTTACCGGCCTTGTTCATTTGCACGCTGCTCTGGATATGCGCTTCGTCATCGAGCGCAGCCAGTGCCGCCGCCTGTGCGATCAGATTGGTGTTGAACGGCTGCCGGACACGGTTGAGTAAATCGGCCACGGCCGGATGCGACAAACCGTAGCCGATGCGCAGGCCGGCCAGAGCATAAACCTTGGAAAAGGTACCGGTGACAATCAGGTTTTCGTGACGCGCCAGCAGAGCGTTGATGTCGGGCTTGAGCTCATCATCCAGATACTCGTAATAGGCCAGATCGAGCACGACGATCACATTCGGCGGAATCCGCTCCAGCATCGCCTTGATCGTCGCCGTATCCATCCAGGTACCGGTCGGGTTATTCGGATTCGCGACGAACACCACCCGGGTGGTTGCATCGATGCAGCCGAGCAGGGCCTCGGGATCGTGTCCCAGCGGCATGTTCGCATCGGTCTCGCTGTACGCCGGCGCAATCTTGGCCCGGGCACCGATGGCCTGGACCACGATCGGATACACCGCAAAGGCATACTGGGAGTAAACCGCGGAATGATCCGGCGTCAGAAACGCCCGGGCAACCAACTCGAGAACGTCATTGGAGCCGTTACCGAAGGTCAGGCAGGCGGGGTCGAGCTTGAAACGGGCGCCAAGGCGTTCGGCCAGTTTGAACGCACTGCCGTCGGGGTAGTAATGGATGTCCCGGTAGCACTGTTCAATCGCTCGCAAGGCTGCTGCACTTGGGCCCAACGGATTTTCGTTCGATGCCAGCTTGATCGAATCTGTAATGCCGAGCTCGCGCTCGAGTTCTTCGACCGGTTTGCCCGGCAGATAAGGCTGCAGTCGTTGTACTCCAGGCGCGGCGAGTTTTTCAAAAGTCTGCGGCATGACCGATCAACCCGTACTTGTCACCAGAATCAGGGGAGCAGGCGCGCGTGGGCTGGTATTTGTACGCGCCGCATTCGACTGATAAGCGTGGCGAGAGCAACGGTCTGAGTGAAGAAACCGTAGGGTGCGCTGCGCGCACCGGAACCCATCATGCAACTGAAAATTCGCGGTGCGCACGGCGCACCCCACGATCTTGGGCGAACGACGCCTAGCCTGGATCGTCACAAGCTTGAGTGAAAAACACCCTGCATTCTCGGTCATCTGATTCTTCTCCAAAGGATTGCTCTCGCCTGGTCGATGCCGCCTGGTGAGGAATGCGGGCTAGAGCACCGCACGCGGATAGGAGCCTAGAACGGTTACCATTGCCGAGGCTTGCTCGATTTCAGCAATCGACGCCGCCACGTTCTC
>JARFQK010000117.1 GCA_029287815.1 Gammaproteobacteria bacterium | reverse complement strand
CTTTTACGCCTGCATCGATGGCGATATTGATGGCCCGGGACGTGTAGCCGTGAACCGTTACGTAGGTTCCCCAGTTTTCTGCTGCGGCCACGGCAGCCGCAATTTCATCGTAAGTAAATTGGGTCGTGTCGATCGGGTCCGTAGGGGATGAAACGCCACCGCCTATTGCAAGCTTCAATTGTGAGGCACCGAGGCGAAGATTTTCCCGAGCAGCAGCAAGGACCCGTTCAGGGCCGTCCACCATAAAGGTGTGATATTTCGCCCAAGAAGGGGTTTCATCGGTCAGTGATGGGTTTGCCGTACCGCGTGCACGAAAATCGACGTGGCCACTGGTTTGGCTGATAAAGGCACCGGATGGGTAAACCCTGGGCCCAGGGACCAGGCCCTCATCGATCGCCCGCTTTACCGTAAAGGTTTCCCCGCCCATATCGCGAACGGTGGTGATGCCCTGATCCAGGAGTTGCCTTGCCGCCACGGTGGAGCGAATCGTGATGTAGCCGGGCAGCTCATTCATGATGTCTGCTACGCTGATGTTTCCGACGGCCAGATGAATATGGCTGTCGATAAGCCCGGGCATGAGCGTACGCCCGCCGCCGTTGATTACCGTGGCTTGCCCCGGCTCAATGGAACTTGTGGTAATGGTCTTGATGAGATTGTCTTCGACGAGAACGTTCGCGTTTTCAATCAGCTTTTCGTCTACACCGTTAAAGACAGTAACATCAGTGAACAGAACGCCGTCGGCTGCCGATGGCGACGATGTGAGCATCGCTACGATCAATCCTACGCCAACCAGCACTTGTCGCAGCAAGGGGAAACCTGTCGGTTGGGGAGAACGCGATCCGGAGAGAATGAGAAAAGCCCTCGCTTTCTTAGGGGAATGCATGTCAGCTCCTTGAGACGCGGTGCAGTGAATCGTACGCGACTGTGTGAATGTCATCCGCACCAAAACCCTTGTCGATGGTGAAACGCTGCGCGTCGGCGATCTTTCGAGCAGTGTCATGGTCTCTCCTTACCTTGTTACTACGCGCACCTACCCTATACGAAGCGCTTTGCATCAGGCGGCGCGACTTCAGCAGGAATCGTAGGCGCGATTGAAAAGGATGCTCTTTTCAATACATCTGCCTCTTCGGTTAACGGCAGACTTGCCAATGACCTAGCCTGAAAAGAACGGTCTAAAGTTCAAAATCAGTGTAATCAACTTGCGGGAGCATTGGAATTGGGTGGCGACCAATCTTCAATTTTTCTTCAAGAATTCAAGCGTTTGAGCTGCCACGCCTCCATCGAGGCCCTTTGCGTGCAGAACGTCATGATCCATTGCGATGCCAGGCCGATTGAGGGCGAAGCCACGATCGAGGGTGCGCCGAAATTCGGTTTCAGTCCTGCCCCTGGAGCCGTTAAACTAAGGGCATGCGTTTCCTGATCCCCTTGCTGCTGGCCCTCGCAGCGTCGCTTTTCGCGACCGGTGTCAACGCTCAGCAGTTCAACTCAGACAACCAGTGGGTCGCCCCGCACGGCGTTGCGACCCTGGTGCCCACTGTGGGGGAAGAATACGCCCAGATGTACTTCACCGCGGCGCTCATTCCCGAGTGGGAATTCAATGCCCAGTTCACCCACTATTACGACGACCCGAGGACAGACTCGGATTCCTACACGGTCACCAATTTGTATGCGAAGCACCGGATCAGCCAGAACGAGGCGGAAACGCAGGGTTATGCCTTCATGTTTGGCACCGGGTTGTTCCCTGGGCACCTGGACCAGGGCCAGATCACACAGGGGTTCGATACCTTCTGGGCCAACGGGATTGCCACCTACGGATGGGCCAATGACCGGTTGCTGCTCGATGTTCTGCCGGGCGTGCTTTATAACCAGGACATCGACGGTACTGGCGAGAGCGGCTGGGGCTTCACCTGGTCTTCGCGTCTCGCCATCTACGATGTTATCCCCTCGTCGGCCCTGGTAGGCGAAGTCTTCGGAACCGAAGGCGAAGCGTCCAGCCCGGCGTCCTATCGATTTGGCGTCCGTTACGAACAAAAAAAATGGCTGCTGTCGGCGACTTATTCCAATGCCTTCGACGGCTCCACGGGCGCTGGCTTCGAACTGGGAATAATGTACTTCACCGAGCCACGATTCTGTTTCCGCGGTTGTTTCTAAATACCTGGTTGAATTCCTATGCATGGAATACCTGATGCTGACGGGCCTTCCACATTTTCGTGAATGTGAAGAGGGGCCCCTGGAGCAATCAGGCTGAAATCTATCGACCACCCGAATCGAATGGCCCGCAACCATTTTTTTACGGTGCCATTGCACATCCAGAACTCAAGGGTCTGGAACCCTGCGACTTGATCGTGACCTATGCAACCAACAGCTTCGAGTTCGCGAATTTATTTACTGAGTATGGCAAAAAACCCTTTTGCTGGCCGCGTGTCATAGCCGTAAGAGTTGGCAACCAGCGTTCAAATCGAATGCCTCCTGCTGGTCGATAGCTAAGGCCAAGACTGACTAAGTAGTTAGTTCGCTTCCGGGTCGACAACAGCCATCGCGCATAGAAATCAGCCTGGTTCCGCTATCTGGCACACAGCAGAAGTCAGGCTGAAGAGGTCGCTAATCTCAGAAACCGGCCAAAAGCAGACCGAACGTCGGGCCTGGCATAAAGAATGCTCTCTGTGCGCAGATTTGATTAATGTGATTAAATCAGCACACTCAGGGATGGTTAGCAAATCTATATGCGATTGATCGAAGAACTTCGACGCCGGCATGTGCCAAGAGCCGCAGCGCTTTATGTAGCCGTCGCCTGGGGTGCAACTGAAATTCTCGTCTTCTTGACTGACCGGCTACCGTTGTTCCCGCAATGGACTGGAACAGTCATCGCAATACTCTTCGTACTCGGGTTTCCGGTTGCTATGTTTCTGGCCTGGTGGTTTGATTTTGGCTCAGGCGGTATTCAACGAACTCCCGCCAAAGCGACTTCTGGCCGCTTGACATTGCTGTTATCACTTCTGATCCTTATCGTGGCCACCGCGGGCCTTTCCTATCTGCTGGTTCCACATACAAAAGAACCTGTCACTACATCCTCGGAACCCCATGACTTGACGAATGGTGAAGTGATTGTTCCGCAGAACTCTGTGGCAGTTTTGCCTTTCGTAAATCTGGGCGATGATTCTGAAGTTGAATTTTTCGCTGACGGTGTTTCAGAAGAGATTATTAACGCTCTGGCCCAGGTTGAAGAACTGCTGGTTACAGGCCGCACTTCGGCGTTTAGTTTCAAGGGTGAAGACCTCGACATCAAACAAATCGCAAACAGACTAGGCGTGAGTCACATTGTAGAAGGTAGCGTACGCCGATCTGGAAAACAGCTTCGGGTGACCGCCAAACTTGTGGAAGCCAACTCGGGATTCCAGCGATGGTCAGAAAATTTCGAGGGCGCCATCAGCGATGTATTTACTTTTCAGGACAGCATCGCGAGTGGTGTGGCTGATGCTTTGGGAGAGCTGCTGAGTGTTTCCGATCTGGGCAGGCGCGCAACAGCCATTCAGCGCAGCAAGAATATCGAAATTTATGACAAATACCTACTTGCAAGACAGATCTGGCGTCAACGTCAGGAAGGTCCTATACGCCGAAGCATCACTCTACTCGAAGAGGTCGTGGACGAAGACCCCGATTTTTCTGCAGGATGGTCAGCATTGGCCGCAGCCAACCTGACACTGGGCGCCTATGCGAACGATGCTGGTAATGCGGGGCAGCGAGCCATGATAGCCGCAAAGCATGCGCTGGCATTAGATGAAACCGAAGCAGAAGCCCATGCCGTGCTCGCCGAGTTGGCTCTGTGGAACGGTAACTGGCTGGAGGCCGCTACTCGTCATGAACGGGCGAGGGAACTTGCCCCAAATAATCCGACGGTCCGCCTGTGGTACAGCGAAATGCTGATCAAGCTGGGAATGGTGGAGCTAGCGTTGCAGGAAGTTGGTGTAGCCCTTTCTGTCGATCCAATGTATGCACCGGCATTGGGTAACGCAGGTCATCAGATGGCAAGCGCCGGGCGCCTCGACAAATCTGCAGAGCTGTTTCAGCGCGCCTGGGATCTTGGTCTTGAAGCGATGTTTGTCTGGTTTGGCTCTTTTTATGTTTCGCTCATGCAGGAGCGTTATGCAGATTCTGAGTCCTGGTTGGAGCGCAGGCCAATTCCTTACGGTATCGAGGTTGACCGAGCTTTGTTCGCTGCAAAACGTGAGTCCACTGAAGCAAATCTGAAAATACTCACAGAGACTACGTTGCAGGGTCTGGAAAAGGGCTTGGCGTTGCGCGAGGCAGTCCTTTACCTTTCAGTATCTGACGAATTGGATCTATTGTATGAGAGGTTGTTGCCTGCTGCTCGTTCGGGCTGGAAAGCGACCGAATCTCTGTGGAGCCTTTGGGCTAAACCATTGAGACAGGACCCTCGATTCGCGGAACTTGCTCAGGAATTGGGTATGCTTGATTACTGGCAGGTATTTGGACCACCAGATGCCTGTGAATTTAACGAAGGCATTATCCATTGCAGTCGCTGAATAGTTGAATGGGTAGAAAAAATTTTGGACGGATCCAATTTCCACAACGGGTCGGAAGCGTTCGTAAGGACTTTCTACGGTAAAAATTCGGTTTCCAGACAGAAAGCGGTCATGCAATAAAAAACCCCGGCGCAGAACCGGGGCTGTTTTCGAACTCCCTTCTTATTATTTTTAGATTTCATCTTTTTTAGTGAGAAAAATCGAATGATTATCTCACTGGCTAAATACCATGAGCATGCTGGTCGCATGAGCCGGTGATTGTGCTTGGGAAATTGAAATGGGCGGGTATGAAAGCCTGATTCTGCTTTTGAGCGAACTGACATTGTGTAGCCTTTTGCCTACACTGTTTGAAAAGTCTATATAGACCTTGCTTTGGAGAGCATCGTGTTAACCATCAGACTTACCGAAGACCAAGGCACGACCATCGGTGGCTCTGAAACCGTCGCGGTGACCGGCACATCGGATGCCGGGATTCTGCTGTTCGACATGGGAGAGTAAAACCCCGGAATGACTGTGGATCGCGAGCCAGACCGGGATTCTTCCAGGCAGAGTATTTCCGCCTGGTCACCCTTGGGCGACCCGCTTTTTCGCGCGCTGTGGATAGCGACACTGGTATCGAATATCGGCACCTGGATGCACGACGTAGGCGCCGGCTGGCTGATGACCTCTTTGTCGCCATCCCCTGTCATGGTCGCCCTGGTGCAGACGGCCACGACGCTGCCGGTCTTTCTGCTGGCGCTCCCTGCCGGCGCCCTTGCCGATATAGTCGACCGCAGACGCTTCCTCATCGTCGTGCAACTATGGATGGGATGCGTCGCTGCGCTGTTGGCAACCACCGTCTTCATCGGCGTCGTGAGTGCCTGGTCACTATTGGTTCTGACTTTTGCCATGGGCATTGGCGCAGCCATGATGATTCCGGCCTGGGCGGCGATCACACCGGAGATCGTACCGAGAAGAGAATTGCAGTCGGCCATTGCGTTGAACAGCATGGGCATCAACGTAGCCCGGGCGATCGGGCCGGCGCTGGCCGGCGTCATCGTCTCCTATGCCGGCACGGGAGCGGTGTTTGCGCTGAATGCCCTGTCCTACGCGGGCATTATCATTGTCCTGGTGCGTTGGCAGCGGACCGTTCCGCGGACCGAATTACCCGCAGAACGTTTCTTCGGCTCCTTGCGCCACGGCGTGCGCTTCGCGCTTCATGCGCCTGCACTGCAGGCGGCGGTCATTCGCGGCGCGGGATTCTTCCTGTTCGCCAGCGCCTCTTGGGCGCTGTTGCCCCTGATCGTGCGAAACCTGCCTGATGGAGGGCCGCAAGCCTTCGGCATCCTTGTTGCCTCGATTGGCGTCGGCGCCGTTCTGGGTGCCCTGGTGCTGCCCGCACTTCGCGAGAAATTGTCGCGAGACCTGCAGGTGGTCCTGGCCAGCGTGCTCTATGCGCTCGTGTTACTCGGCCTGGCCACGGTCGATCAACTCTGGCCACTTGCCGGGGTCATGACAGTCGCCGGCGTGGCCTGGATCACCATTCTCTCGTCGCTGCAGGTCGCGGCCCAGATGGCTTTGCCCAACTGGGTGCGGTCGCGGGGGCTGGCGGTGTTCATGGCCGTGTTCATGGGTTCGATGGCGCTCGGCAGCCTGGTCTGGGGCGGCATCGCGCAGTTCCTCAGCGTTAACCAGTCATTGATCATTGCCTCGGTCGGCGCGCTGGTCGCCGCCGCATTGACCTGGCGATGGAAGGTCAGCGGCGTGGAGTCCGTTGAACTGACTCCATCGATGCACTGGCCGACACCCAGGGTGTATGACACGATCGAAAACGACCGGGGCCCTGTGCTGGTCACGATCGAATACGACGTGCAGCCGGAGAAAGTGCAGGAATTCATTCGCGCCCTGCGGGAACTGGGGCGGAACCGGCAGCGCGATGGCGCGTTCTTCTGGAGCGTGTTCGAGGATACTGAACGGCCTAATTATTTCATCGAGACATTCAGCGTGGAATCCTGGCTGGACCACCTGCGCCAGCATGAGCGGGTCACCGAAGCTGACAAGGCCATCCAGGAATTTCTCAAAACATTACTGGTCGAAGGTGCGACCCCAATGGTCAAGCACTATGTTGCACCCCGTGAACTGCGTTAGATTTGAACAGGAGATGTATTAAATGACTCAACAAGACAAAGGATCCGTTGAACTGGTCATCGCACCCCAGGAAAAAGATCTGGGTGAGTTCACTGTAAGACGCGTGTTGCCCGCACCGGAACGGCGCATGGTGGGCTCGTTCATATTCTTCGACCACATGGGGCCGGCGGAATTTCCCCCGGGCATGGGCATCCAGGTGCGCCCGCATCCGCACATCGGGATCGCCACGGTCACCTACCTGTTCGAGGGGCAGATCATGCACCGCGATAGCCTGGGCTTCGTCCAGGCGATCGAGTGCGGCGCGGTCAACCTGATGACGACCGGCCGGGGCATGGTCCATTCCGAGCGCGCGGGCGACGACCTCGACGAAGTGTCCCGCCTGCACGGAATCCAGTCGTGGATGGCGCTTCCCGACCACGAGGAGGAACGGGAGCCGGCGTTCCAGCATTACCCTGAGGCGGATTTGCCGGACATCGACGTGAATGGCGTCAATGTCCGGGTGATCATCGGCGAAGCCTACGGCCATACTTCACCGGTTCATGCCTACTCGTCCACACTCTACCTCGAATGCCTTATGCCCGAAGGAACTGAGCTGACATTGCC
>JARFQK010000077.1 GCA_029287815.1 Gammaproteobacteria bacterium | reverse complement strand
GATGTCATTTCATGATCTTGAAGATAACGCCAAGGGATTCCTTCGCGGCGCGCAGATCAACATCGGCAGCGTGCAAATCCGCGCCGAAGAAAATGAATCGGTCAGCCTCTATCAACTGGATCTGGTCGACATATTCTCGGTAACGCCGCGAACACGCTTTTTCAAGCCACTATCATGGAAAATCTATGCCGGCCTGGAAAGGCAGTTGACCAAGGGCATCGACCAGCTGACAGCCCACGTCACCGGCGGCGGTGGCGGCAGCTGGCGGCTGCTGGAAAACGGCCAGATCTACACACTGGCCACAGGCCGGCTCGAATTCAACAAGCAGTTAAAGCGAGCGGTCGAACCGGCACTTGGCTTCGCAACCGGCATACTGCAGCATTTCGGTCGATCGACCGCACATCTGGCTTTTAGCGGCGAGCATTTCCTCGACGGACTGTATCGCCTGCGCGCAGCTTATACTCAGAATTTCGTGATCACGACCAACCACTCGGTCAATCTATCCGCAAAATACGAATGGCAGGACGTTGATGAGTTTTCGGATGTGCGGCTCAATTACCAGTACTATTTCTGACACGAAGGGGACTTACTAAAAAAAAGACACGGACCCTGCCGTCATTGCGAGGAACGAAGCAGTCTCCTATACGTTGATGCAAAGCGGCAAAAGATCGCCGCGCTATCGCTCGCGATGACGCAGCTGTGCTCTTGTTCGTGCTTAAGATAAGCAACCCAGCGAACCGAGGATCCGCGGTGGGCACGGCGCACCCTACAGCCTCGCGTCGCGATGGCTACGCTTATCGCTCCTGCGCCTGCTCCCCTGATTTTGGTGATAAATGCGGGCTTAACACAGCCCCTTAAACGGGATATATTGCACAAGATCGCCAACGTGCATCGTTATGCCCGGTTCGATGATCGCCAAACCATCGGCCCAACTGGCTGAACTCAATACACCCGAGCCCTGGTGCGGATAGAGTTCAGCGTAGGCGCCATGGTCATCATGCCTTACGCGCACACGTAGATATTCCTGGCGTTTACCACCGTCCCAGTCAAAACCCGAACGTAGCGACAACACCTGCGGATCGGTCATTGCTGCACCTTGCAGCTTCAGGATCAGCGGGCGCGCAAAAATCAGGAAGGTCACGAACACCGATACCGGATTACCCGGCAAGCCCATGAACAGCGCATCACCTACCCTGCCGAAAGCGACTGGCTTTCCGGGTTTCATATTGATGCGCCACATGTTCAGCTCGCCAAGCTGCTGCAGTGCGACGCGGACATAATCTTCCTCACCGACCGATACGCCGCCACTGGTCAGAACAAGATCCGCATCCACAGCGGCCTGCTGCAACACGTCCAGCGTCGCCTCCAGCGTATCCGGCACAATACCCAGATCGTTAACGGCGCATCCGATCGACTGCAGCAGAGCATTCAATGTATAGCGATTGGAGTTGTATATCTGGCCCGGCGCTAGTGGCTGACCGGGTTCGACCAGTTCGTCGCCAGTGAAGAACGTGGCCACCTTGAGCTTTCTGCGTACGGTGACGCTCTGCTGACCCACCGATGCGATCAAGCCCTGATCCTGCGGACGAATGAGGGTGCCCGCTCTGAGCACAACACCGCCAAGAGCAATGTCTTCACCCGCCCGGCGTATGTTCTCACCCACGACCACCGCAGTATTCACAATCACCTGATCGCCTTGGGCCTGACAGCGCTCTTGCATGACTACAGCATCCGCACCTTCAGGCACAGGCGCTCCGGTAAATATTCTCGCTGCGGTGCCGGCATCGAGCTTATCGCCGGTCTGGCCCGCTGCAATGCGTTGACTGACTTTCAATGAGCGGCCAGCTTCAGCGCAGTCAGTACTGCTGACCGCGTAGCCGTCCATCGCGCTGTTGTCGTAGCCCGGCACGGCGATCGCTGCGCTCACATCCTCTGCGAGCACGCGCCCAAGACTGTCCGTCAGCGCAAGGCTTTCGGTCTCAGGCACCGGCGCGGCTGCAGCCAGCATCAGCGCAACTGCGCTATCGACCGGAATCAGGTCAGGCGAAGCGCAGGCATCTGCTTCAGACGGACGCGTTCTATCTGTCATTTTTCCAACAACCGCGGCATCAGCTCGACCATGTTGCACGGCCGGTTGCTGTAGTCCAGCTGCGGGCCGATGACGTCGTCCCAACCGGTGCGGCAGGCGCCGGTCGACCCTGGCAGGCAAAAGACGAAGGTACCGTTCGCGACGCCGCCGAGCGCACGCGAGGCCACTGTTGAGGTCTTGATGTCCTGGTACGAAATCCAGCGGAACAGTTCACCGATGCCCGCGATCTCCTTGTCCAACAAAGGTGCAACCGCTTCAGGGGTGATGTCCCGGCCGGTCAAGCCGGTCCCGCCAGTGCTGATTATCGCGAACACCTCGGGGTCGGCGATCCAGCGTGACATCACTTCGCGAATACTATAAATGTTATCGGGAACGATGACCTTCTCGGCGAGCGTATGGCCGGCTTCGGTCAATCGCTCGACCAGTAGCGCACCGGAACTATCGGTCTCTTCGGTTCTGCTATCGGACACCGTCATAATCGCAATATTGACCGCTATTGGCTCACGCTCACTCATTATTCACCTTCCCAATTTAGACTTAAAACTGACTAGCCTGACTGCAACGCATTATTCCATTATCATGATCGATTAGAAAGCAACCGATGAAGCGTACGGAAAAATAGCAATATGGGACTTCCCATAGCGATAGTGATTTAGATATTGACAGCACTGGTGTTACTATGCGTTTATAATGGCCATGAAACAGCATCGCGCGAGCACATGAGCACCGGGCGAACACCGGACGACAGGTCCGAGAACATCGCGAGAAGTCTGGTCGATCCGTTCAATCGCACGATTTCATACGTGCGTTTGTCGGTGACGGACAAATGCAATCTGCGTTGTTTCTATTGCCTGCCTAAGCATTTCAAAGACTTCGAACAACCTTCCCACTGGCTAACATTCGACGAAATCGAGCGCGTGATCGCCGCCTTCGCCGACTTGGGCGTAGCCCGAGTCAGGATTACCGGCGGTGAGCCGCTGGTGCGCAAAGACCTTGCCGGCCTAGCCGGTCGACTGTACCAGCTGGACGGCATTCAGGATCTATCACTGAGCACGAACGCTGTGCTGCTCGCCAGGCACGCCCAGGCCCTGCATCATGCCGGCGTATCCAGAATCAACGTCAGCCTCGATAGCCTGAAACCTGAGCGCTTTGAACAGATCACCGGCGGCAGCCTGGAAGCCGTGATCGCAGGCCTGATGGCCGCCAAAGACTGCGGCATGGACCCGATCAAGATCAACATGGTCGCGATGAAAGGCATCAACGACGATGAATTCGAGGATATGGTCGAGTTCTGCATCGAGCATGGCTTCACGCTACGGTTCATCGAAACCATGCCGGTCGGCGAGACTGGAATGAACGCGAGCAGGCATTACCTGGACCTGCAACACGTCAAACAAAGCCTCGACAGACGCTTCGATCTTATCCCGGGTGTGATGCCGGGAGGCGGACCCGCCCGTTATGTGCAGGTCAAGGATTCCGATCTGCGCATCGGCTTCATCACACCAATCTCCCAGCATTTCTGCGAGACCTGCAACCGCGTGCGCCTGTCCGTAGACGGCACCCTCTACCTGTGCCTTGGCCAGGACCACAAGTATGAGCTGCGGCCATTGCTTCGGCAGGGCATCAGCGAAGACGGTCTGAAAAACGCGATCCTGGATGCGATTGCGATCAAACCTGAAAAACACGATTTTCGAAACCATCCGGGACAGGTCGTGCGCTTGATGAGCATGACAGGTGGGTGACACCCAGGAAAACACGTTCCATTGAGTAAGAAAGTCGACGTCAATCGCAGAGCCTTCTTACGCGGCGCCTACCTGACACGCGAGGGGCGCGCCGAGGTCAGCCAACAGCAGAACCCGCTGGGGCCAGCACCGCCCTGGCATCAGGGCCTGCCGCTGCAGTCACACTGCCCGGGTTGCACACAACCGTGCGTGGCTGCCTGTGAGCCCGCTATCATCCGTATCCACCCGCAGCACCACAGCCATGCCGGTGTACCGTATCTGGGTTTCGCTTCAGCGGGTTGTACGTTCTGTCACGCCTGTGTCGAAGCCTGCCCTATCGATATCGACGCCAGCAACGAGCCGGTGCCCCGCATCGGCGAGCTGATCCTGGACCGCGCCACCTGCATCGCGTGGAAAGATATCATCTGCATGTCCTGCAGCAGCCGTTGTCCCCACCAGGCCATCAAAACCCGGCATCATCGCCGACCGCTGGTCGACGATGATGCCTGCACCACTTGCGGTATCTGCATCGCTGCCTGTCCGGTCCAGTCTCTTCGCATCACATCACTCGGACCTGGGCCCTGACCAACAGATACGACCAGCAGATCTGCAAACGGAAACGCAGCACGAACGCATCCATGTCAGAGACAAAAGGTCGACAAAAAACGTAAGTACGCCAATGGCTTAGGATTCACCAAGGAATTATCTAAGATTTGCTGGTTTCTTGACGAGACCGTATTGAGACCCGGCAAGCTTTCCGCTATGCTGAAAAATCTCTCGATAGCGCGAGAGCATACCGTAACCAAGGGGTCTGAGTACGAATGGCATTCACTATGACCGCGAGGAACAGCAAAACAGCGTCATCGCGAGCGGTAGCGCGGCGATCTCAGTCAGCGTTGCGTCACTCTGGAAGAGATTGCCTCGTAGCTCGCAATGACCGATGAAATCTTCATGATGCTTGCGTAAGCAGCGTTGGGGTGAGACACCCCTTCGACATACACACGGGTACCTGTTATGAGTGATCAATCAAAGGACAAAAAAGGGTTCATAAGCCGTATCTGGCAGGCAATTAGTTCACCGTCGCCAAAATATTCTCTGGGCTTGTTGCTGATCGCCGGATTCGTCGTCGGCGTTCTGGCCGTCGGGGGCTTCAATTACTCGATGGCCGTTACCAACACCGAGGAGTTCTGCGTCTCCTGTCACGAGATGGAGAATTTTGTGTTCTCCGAGTACAAGCAAACAGCCCACTTCAGTAACCGCACCGGTGTCAGCGCCACCTGTCCGGACTGTCACGTGCCGAAGGACTTCGTACACAAAGTGATGCGCAAAGTCGAAGCCACACGCGAAATATGGCACAAGATGCTGGGCACGATCGATTCACCGGAAAAATACGAAGCCAAGCGCCTGGTGCTTGCCCAGCGTGTCTGGGACAAGATGCAGGAAACCGACTCTCGGGCATGCCGGAACTGCCATCAGGCCGACCACATGGAC
>JARFQK010000015.1 GCA_029287815.1 Gammaproteobacteria bacterium | reverse complement strand
GCAGCGAAGTCTGGGACATTCTGGATCAAGTCATCCGCGAGCATCCGGTCATGTTGAACCGCGCACCGACGCTGCACCGTCTCGGTATTCAGGCGTTCGAACCGGTTTTGATCGAAGGAAAAGCGATTCAGTTGCACCCGTTGGTGTGCACCGCATTCAATGCGGATTTCGACGGTGACCAGATGGCTGTGCACGTGCCGCTGTCGATCGAGGCCCAGCTGGAAACGCGGGCGTTGATGATGTCAACCAACAATATTCTGTCACCTGCATCGGGTGAGCCCATCATTGTGCCTTCCCAGGATATTGTGCTCGGGCTCTATTACATGACGCGCGAGTCAGTGAATGCCCCGGGTGAGGGCATGATCTTCGCCGACATCGATGAAGTGCACCGCGCCCGCGAGAGCGGAGCTGCGCATTTGCAGGCAAAATGCAAGGCGCGGGTGCGCGAAGTCGTGTTCGATCAGGACGGCAATCCGGTCGAGCGTCGCATCGTCGCCGATACCACCGTCGGTCGCGCGTTGTTGTCCGAGATATTACCCGAGGGTCTGCCTTTCGAACTGGTCAACCGCGATTTGAACAAGAAGGCGATCTCAAGCCTTATCAACGCCTGTTATCGCCAGGTGGGTCTGAAAGAAACCGTCATTTTCGCTGACCAGCTGATGTACACCGGATTCCGTTATTCGACCCGTGCCGGCGTGTCGATTGCGATCAGCGATATGGTGATTCCGGAAGAAAAGGAACCGATATTGACTAACGCCGAAGTCGAAGTCAAAGAGATTCAGGACCAGTACACATCGGGATTGGTCACCAACGGCGAGCGCTACAACAAGGTTGTCGACATTTGGTCGCACGCGAATGATGCGGTCGCAAAGGCGATGATGGACAAGCTCGGGACCGAAGATGTACAGGATGCGGATGGAAACACCGTCAAACAGACCTCGTTCAACAACATCTTTATCATGGCCGATTCCGGTGCTCGAGGCTCAGCTGCGCAGATCCGTCAGCTAGCCGGCATGCGCGGTCTGATGGCGAAACCGGACGGCTCGATTATCGAAACGCCGATCACAGCCAATTTCCGCGAAGGCCTGAATGTGTTGCAGTACTTTATCTCGACACACGGTGCGCGCAAGGGGCTGGCTGACACCGCGTTGAAAACCGCGAACTCAGGTTATTTGACACGGCGTCTGGTCGATGTTGCGCAGGACCTCGTGGTCGTCAATTACGATTGCGGAACCGAAAACGGTTTGTCGATGCAGCCAATCATCGAAGGCGGCGATGTCGTAATGCCGTTGGACGAACTGGCGCTCGGCCGTGTGGTTGCCGTTGATGTTTACCGCGCTGGCAGCGACGAGGTGGTAATCCCGGCGGGTACTTTCCTCGATGAACAGTGGGTCGAACAGCTCGAGAAACTGGGTGTTGACGAAATTCTGGTGCGTTCGGTGATCACTTGTGAGAACACCCACGGCGTGTGCGCCAGCTGCTACGGGCGCGATCTTGCTCGGGGCCATATCGTCAACAAAGGTGAGGCCATTGGCGTCATCGCTGCCCAGTCGATTGGCGAGCCGGGTACTCAGCTGACCATGCGTACTTTCCATATCGGCGGTGCGGCCAGCCGTGCTGCATCAGCCAGCAATATCGTGGTCAAGAACAAGGGTAGCGTGCGCCTGCATCACATCAAAGTGGTTGAGCAGGGCAACGGTAACCTGGTCGCGGTATCCCGTTCCGGTGAACTCGGCGTTATCGATGAGCATGGTCGTGAACGTGAACGCTACAAAGTGCCTTACGGTGCGGTGATTTCGGTCGCTGACGGTGGTGAGGTGGAGTCTGGTCAGATCGTCGCGAACTGGGACCCGCACACCCATCCGATCATCACCGAGGTCGCGGGCAAGGTGAAGTTCACTGATTTCTCGGAAGGCGTCAGTGTGCAGAAGGAAACCGACGAGATCACCGGCTTGTCATCGGTGGTCGTGATCGACCCGAAACAGCGCGCTAGTGCGGGCAAGGATATGCGTCCGTTGATCACGCTGGTCGATGACAACGGTAAAGATCTGTGTATTGCCGGTACCGAAATTCCCGCACGGTATTTCTTGCCCTCGGGCGCAATCATTAATATCAACGACGGCAGCGGTGTCGCGATTGGCGACGTGATCGCTCGAATTCCACAGGAGTCCAGCAAAACGCGTGATATCACCGGTGGTCTGCCGCGCGTCGCGGACCTGTTCGAAGCGCGCAAGCCGAAAGAATCGGCGATCATGGCCGAAACCACCGGCACGGTCAGCTTTGGTAAGGAAACCAAGGGCAAGCAGCGTCTGATCATCACCCAGGATAACAATGAGACCGTGGAATCCTTGATTCCGAAATGGCGTCATATCAACGTGTTCGAAGGTGAGCATGTGGAACAGGGCGAAATCATCGCTGATGGTGAGCTCAACCCGCACGACATCCTGCGCCTGCTGGGTACCGAGGCGCTTGCCAACTACCTGGTCAAGGAGATACAGGATGTTTACCGCTTGCAGGGTGTGAAGATCAACGATAAGCATATCGAAGTCGTAATTCGACAGATGTTGCGTAAGGTCGAAATCATTGAAGGCGGGGAGTCCAGCTATCTGAAGGGCGAAATCGTCGAGCGTTCGAGTGTGATTGAGGAAAACGAGAAGCTCGAGGCCATCGGTAAAGTGCCGGCGATCTACGAACAGATCTTGTTGGGCATCACCAAAGGATCGTTGGTGACCGAGTCATTCATTTCGGCGGCCTCATTCCAGGAAACCACGCGTGTACTCACTGAAGCTGCCGTTCGTGGCAGCAGCGACAGCCTCCGTGGTTTGAAAGAAAACGTGATCGTGGGTCGCTTGATTCCAGCGGGTACTGGGCTCGCTTACCACGAAGAGCGTCGACACCGCCGCACTGCGGCCCTGGAAGAAGCCTTCCGGTCTGAGGCAGAGTTGGCGGAGGCTGAAGCTGAAAGGGCGGCTGCAGAACAGGCTGACGACGCCGATGCATCAACGGGCACTAGCGATCAGTCGGAAACGCAGGCGCAGCAGGACGCCTGATGTTGCGGCCAGGCCGAGCCCGACCGCCGCGTGAGCCGGCTCCGCCGATGCTGCGTCAGCCTCGCAGATCGCTTGACAGCGCAACGGGGTGGGCATAGAATTGCGCCTCTTTTTAGCAGGCCCGATCGGGCCTGCTGTTTGTTTAAGCCATGGGAAAACTCCCACACGCCCGCTAGAGTCGGGTTTGGAGATAAGGTCATATGACAACAGTCAACCAGTTGGTGCGGAAACCGCGACAGAGCAAGCGTGCCAAGAGCAATGTGCCTGCACTGGAGGCATCGCCACAGAAACGGGGTGTATGCACGCGTGTCTACACCACGACACCAAAGAAACCGAACTCGGCGATGCGAAAGGTCGCGCGTGTGCGGCTGACCAACGGCTACGAGGTCAGCAGTTATATTGGTGGCGAGGGCCACAACCTGCAAGAGCACTCGGTTGTGCTGATTCGCGGCGGTCGTGTCAAAGACCTGCCCGGTGTTCGCTACCACGTCGTGCGTGGTTCACTGGACACCCAGGGCGTTGACAACCGCAAACAGGGGCGCTCCAAGTACGGCGTTAAGCGGCCGAAGGGTTAAAGGTTAGAAAACGATGTCCAGAAGAAGAGAAGTACCCAAGCGCGAAATCTTGCCGGATCCCAAATTCGGTAGCACGCAGATCACCAAATTCGTCAACATGATCATGCAAAGCGGCAAGAAATCGGTCGCCGAATCGATCATGTACAATGCTCTGGATGCGATCGGTCAGCGTGGTAAGAGTGATTCACTCGAAGTCCTTGATCAGGCGCTCGAGAACGTCAGCCCGATGGTGGAGGTCAAATCGCGCCGTGTCGGTGGAGCGACCTATCAGGTGCCGGTCGAAGTCCGCGCCGATCGTCGAACCACGTTGGCGATGCGTTGGCTTATCGATGCAGCGCGCAAGCGTGGTGAGAAGTCCATGCAGCTGAAGCTTGCTGGCGAGTTGATGGATGCGTCTGAGAACCGTGGCAGTGCGGTCAAAAAACGCGAGGACACACATCGGATGGCCGAGGCGAACAAGGCGTTTGCGCACTTCCGGTGGTAGCGGTCTGCGTACTCGCATAGACCTCAGAGAACGAAAGTGGCACGCAAGACACCCATAGAGCGCTATCGTAACATCGGTATCATGGCGCACATCGATGCGGGTAAGACCACAACGACCGAGCGGGTGCTGTTCTATACCGGCATATCCCACAAAATCGGTGAAGTGCACGATGGTGCGGCCACCATGGACTGGATGGAACAGGAGCAGGAGCGCGGCATTACGATCACCTCGGCAGCGACCACTTGCTTCTGGAGAGGCATGGAGCAGCAGTACTCAGAGCACCGGATCAACATCATCGATACGCCCGGCCATGTTGATTTCACGATTGAGGTGGAGCGCTCGTTACGCGTGCTCGACGGTGCCGTCGCAGTGTTCTGTGCGGTCGGTGGCGTCGAGCCTCAATCCGAGACGGTATGGCGCCAGGCCAACAAGTATCACGTTCCGCGCATCGCGTTCGTCAACAAGATGGATCGTGCTGGCGCAAATTTCATGCGCGTTATTGAGCAGATCAAGGCGCGTCTGGGGGCGAAGCCATTACCGATGCAGGTTCCGATAGGTGCCGAAGAAAAATTCGAAGGTGTGGTCGACCTGATTCGCATGCAAGCGATCCACTGGAATCCAAATGACATGGGCGCGAGCTTCGAGGAGCGAGATATTCCTGCCGATTTGGTCGATCAGTGCAATACGATGCGCGAGCAGATGGTCGAAACGGCCGCTGAAGCCAGTGAAGCTTTGATGGACAAGTATCTCGAACAGGGCGATTTGAGCGCTGAGGAGATCAGGGAGGGTGTTCGCGCACGCACCTTGGCCAACGAAATTGTGCCGGCATTCTGTGGCAGTGCATTCAAGAACAAAGGTGTGCAGGCCGTCCTAGATGCCGTCATCGACTATATGCCGTCACCGATCGATGTGCCACCGATTCAGGGTGAACTTCAGGATGGTTCGAAGACGAGCCGCCCGCCCTCGGACGACGCGGCGTTTGCAGCACTGGGGTTCAAGATTGCGACCGATCCGTTTGTCGGCAACCTGACGTTTTTCCGCGTCTATTCCGGTGTGCTGAACTCGGGTGATACCGTCTACAACACGGTGAAGGGCAAGAAAGAGCGTATTGGCCGTATCGTGCAGATGCATTCGAACAGTCGAGAAGAGATCAAGGAAGTGCGCGCGGGTGACATCGCGGCCGCGATTGGTCTGAAGGACGTCACCACCGGTGATACGCTGTGTGATCCGAACCACCTGATCACGCTCGAGCGCATGGACTTTCCAGACCCGGTTATCTCAGTAGCGGTCGAACCGAAGACCAAAGCCGACCAGGAAAAGATGGGTATCGCGCTGGGTAAGCTTGCGCAGGAGGATCCATCCTTTCAGGTCAGGACCGACGAGGAGTCTGGTCAGACGATCATTTCGGGTATGGGTGAGCTGCATCTGGAAATCATCGTCGATCGCTTGCGGCGTGAATTCAGCGTCGAAGCCAACGTTGGCAATCCACAGGTGGCCTACCGTGAGTCCTTGCGTAAGTCGGTGGAGCAGGAATCCAAGTTCGCACGTCAGACCGGTGGTCGAGGCCAGTATGGTCACGTGTATTTGCGGATCGAACCGCAACCGCCCGGCCAGGGTTACGAATTCGTCAACGAGATCGCCGGCGGCGTGGTGCCCAAAGAATATATCCCAGCCGTCGACAAAGGCGTCCAGGAACAAATGAAAAATGGTGTGCTCGCCGGGTATCCCATCGAGGACGTCAAGGTAACGCTTTACGACGGTTCCTATCATGATGTGGATTCGAGCGAAATGGCGTTCAAGATCGCGGGTTCGATGGGTTTCAGAGAGGGTGCGCTAAGAGCAAAACCCGCCTTGCTCGAGCCGATCATGAAAGTCGAAGTGGTCACGCCCGAGGAGTACATGGGTGATGTCATGGGTGATCTGAACCGGCGTCGCGGCATCGTCGGCGGCATGGAAGACTCGCCCACCGGAAAGATCATCCGAGCGGAAGTTCCGCTGTCAGAAATGTTTGGTTACGCGACCGCGCTGCGTTCAGCAACCCAGGGGCGTGCGACCTATTCGATGGAATTCGAAAAATATGCGGAAGCGCCGCAAAACATCGCAGATGCCGTGATCAACAGCAAGTCTGCGGCTTAACAGAACAACACGTTTTACGAGGTAAGCAACAAGTGTCCAAGGAAAAATTTGAGAGAACGAAGCCCCACGTAAACGTGGGCACGATCGGTCACGTTGACCATGGCAAGACGACGCTGACGGCGGCGCTGACGAAGGTGATGGCGGAAGCGCAGGGTGGTGAAATCAAGGCGTTTGACCAGATTGACAATGCCCCGGAGGAGAAG
>JARFQK010000344.1 GCA_029287815.1 Gammaproteobacteria bacterium | reverse complement strand
TGCGCGCTCAATAATTGACGCCGTGTCCAAGTTTGCGCTGGGTATCGCGAACGATGATGAAGATCCACGGCCATAAGAATGCGCCGGTGACGCAGGGCATGAAAAACAGCCAGGTGTGCGGGGCATGACCGACGATGCCGCTGACCCAGAGCACGATCAATTGCTTCAGCAACAGCAGAAAGAACACCACGATAGCTTGCTGCAGCAATGATGCCACTCGCAAGCGCTGGTGCTGCAATTGAACGATAAAAACCACCAGGACCAGGCCGAGCGCGTTCTGTCCGAGAATCGCACCATGGCTGACGTCGAGCATCAAACCCGCCAGCCAGGCAAAAGTGACTCCCATTCTGGCCGGGAGAGCCATTGCCCAGTAGATCGCGACCAGCGTAACCCAGTCGGGTCGGTATTCGACGGCCCAGTCCGGTAACGGCATCATCGTCAGCATGAAGGCGACGATGATGGTCAGTGCGATGGCCTTGATATTGCGCGCTATCATCCGGCCTCTCCGGATGCTTGTTCGATCGCCTGATCGTCCGGATCCTGATCGGGATCCGCCTCGTCGCTTGGTTCGTCGGGCTGCTCCGATTCTGCTGTGGGCGGCTGATGGTTGTCGGTCCAGACCAGCAAAACCTCGCGGCTGGTGTCGAGTTGTGCCAGCGGCTCGGCACGGACATCGACGAAGGTTTCGCCAGTGTCGCGATTGACTCTGGTGACCGTGGCGACAGGGTAATTTCGGGGGAAGCGTTCACCGAGTCCGGAAGAAATCAGCTTGTCGCCTTCCCTGATATCCGCGTTGTGAGGGATGTGCCTGAGGTCGAGATATTCGGTCTGACCGGTGCCAAAGGCGATACTTCTCAAACCGGTGCGGTCGATCTGGACGGGGATGGCATGACTGACGTCGGAGACCAGCATGACCGTCGATGTCATTGCATTGACGTAGACAACCTGTCCCATTACTCCATGCGCATCGATGATCGGCTGACCCTTGTACACGCCATCCTTGGCTCCTTTGTTCAGCACGATGAAATGTCGATACGGGTCGACATCGACAGAGACTATTTCCGCAATCAGATGGTCCTCGGTGGTCGTCGGAGTGGCACTCAATAGCTGGCGGAGGCGCTCATTTTCTTTTTCCAGGATGTCGAGTTTTTGCATTTGCACCTGGCTTTGTAGCTGCTCTTCCTTGAGTCGACGGTTTTCTTTCAGCAGCTCACGGTGCGAGCTCAGATTCTCGTGGCCCCAGTAGAACAGGCGGATCGGCAGATCGACCATGTATTCGACCGGATAAAGCAGGTAGGACAGTGTGTTGCGGACGGTATCCAGGTGTTGCCAGCGATGGTCGGCTGTCATCAGTACAATCGACAGGATGACCAAAACGATCATTCGCAGCGTGACAGATGGGCCTCTCAGAAACAGTGTTTGCATAGGATTAGCAACCTGTGACAGGCTCACTCAAGGGTCCTGTCGGATCACCCTTATTCAACAGCGAGAAAATCACCTCCATGCTTGTCGATCAGTTCGAGCACGCGGCCACCACCGCGGGCCACGCAGGTGAGTGGATCCTCGGCCGTGACCACGGGTAAGCCTGTTTCTTCCATCAACAGGCGGTCAAGGTCTTTCAGCAAGGCCCCGCCGCCGGTCAGGACTATACCGCGTTCGGCAACATCGGCCCCCAACTCAGGTGGCGTCTGCTCAAGAGCGGTCTTGACGGAACTGACGATGCCGTGCAACGGCTCCTGGAGCGCTTCGAGGATTTCGTTGCTGTTCAAGGAAAAGCTGCGCGGAATACCTTCCGAAAGGTTGCGCCCCTTGATCTCGATTTCCAGCAACTCCTGGCCGGGATATGCGTTGCCGATTTCTTTTTTTATCCTTTCAGCCGTCGCTTCGCCGATCAGTATGCCATAGTTCCTGCGTACGTAAGAAATGATCGCTTCGTCAAACCGGTCGCCGCCAACACGCACCGATGCGGCGTAAACGATACCGTTGAGTGAAATCACCGCCACTTCGGACGTGCCACCACCGACGTCCAACACCATTGAGCCGCGTGGTTCGTCCACGGGCATGCCGGCACCGATGGCTGCGGCCATCGGCTCTTCGATCAGGTAGACCTTGCGCGCCCCGGCACCAGCCGCCGATTCTCGGATTGCCCTGCGTTCGACCTGGGTCGCCCCGCAGGGCACGCAGATCAAGACCCGCGGACTGGGGCGTAGCAGCTGGGATTCATGCACCGAGCGAATGAAGTGTTGCAGCATTTTTTCGGTGATATTGAAATCAGCGATAACCCCATCGCGCATCGGGCGTATCGCTGTGATGTTCTGTGGTGTGCGGCCGAGCATGCCTTTGGCCTCTTTGCCATATGCTTCGATCGATTTAGGACCGCCCGGGCCGCGGTCCTGGCGGACTGCAACCACAGAAGGTTCATCGAGAACAATACCTTTACCGCGGGCGTAGATTAACGTATTGGCGGTTCCGAGGTCGATTGATAGATCGTTAGAAAAAAGTCCCCGAATACGGTTAACGAACATGTGTTGGACTACCTGTAAGCGTGAAAGTTATGATTATTATGGTTATGGTATGAATATATAGGCCATTTGAGCTGATTTGGCCAAAAAACTGCGCGTACTCTATCAATCGCCAACCTGCAGGGCAAGCAAAATCCCCCTGAGCGAATGCTGCTCACTGAAGTACAATAAGGGCTCTACCGTCATTGCCGGAGACGCAGCAATCTCGTGTAATGTTGTCCAAAGGTGCGGGAGAATTCTGTGCGACCGCTCGCGATCACGCGGCTTCGGTTTTTTGGGTGGCTGAGCAAGTGCCACTCTCCTGAACGGACTGTTGGGCCCGGGTGGATCGGTGATTTCAGACTTTTCGATACAGAGTCATGAGCCGGTTTGTGCTAACATCGCGCCACTCCTTGTTCAGGCTGGTTTTTGGCCTGAACACGAGCGCTACCTAGCAACCGACAATGGAGATCCAATGTCTCTCGATGCAGATGATGTAAAGGCAATCGCCAGGCTTGCCCGGCTCAAGATCGATGAAGCTGATGTCAGCGCTTACGCGACCAACTTATCCAATATCCTCGAGCTGGCCGAGCAGATGAATTCGGTCGACACTGATGGTGTGATACCAATGTCGCATCCGCTCGATGTCGAGCAGCGGCTGCGCGAAGATGTGGTGACTGAAACCAATCAGCGCGATGAGTTCCAAAGAATTGCGCCGGCGATTCAGGATGGTTTGTATCTGGTGCCCAAGGTGATCGAGTAAGCGGAATTTGCACGCATGAGTCACTACCACCAGAAGTCGCTTGCTGAATTGTCAGCCATGTTGCAACGCCGTGAAATCAGTAGCGGCGAACTGACCGAGCACTTCCTCGCACGGCTCAGACAGTACGACAAAACGCTGAACAGCTTCATTACCGTCGTTGAAGATCAGGCGATGGCACAGGCGGCCGCGGCTGATGCCATGCTCGAGAAGGGCGCGGCGGGGCCATTGACCGGTGTGCCGATCGCGCACAAGGACATTTTTTGTACGCAGGGCATCAGGACCAGTTGCGGCTCGAAGATGCTGGATAACTTCATCTCACCTTATGACGCCGCTGTGGTCAGTAAACTCAAGCACGCCGGTGCGGTGATGCTGGGTAAGACGAACATGGATGAGTTCGCGATGGGCTCATCCAACGAAACCAGCTATTACGGCCCGGTTAGGAATCCGTGGGACATAGAGACCGTTCCGGGCGGTTCCTCCGGCGGTTCAGCTGCTGCGGTTGCGGCCCGGCTGGCTGTCGCGGCAACCGGTACCGACACCGGCGGCTCGATTCGGCAGCCGGCCGCTTTGTGCGGCATTACCGGGCTGAAGCCGACTTACGGACTGGTCTCCCGCTATGGTATGGTTGCCTTTGCCTCCAGTCTAGATCAGGGCGGGCCGATGGCGCAGAGCGCCGAGGACTGCGCGCTGATGCTGAACGCGATGGCTGGATTCGATGACAGGGATTCGACCAGCCTGGACAGAGCAGTCCCTGACAGCGTGGCCGCGCTGGACAACCCAATCGAAGGATTGCGCATCGGTTTACCGGCGGAGTATTTCGACGAAGGCCTGGACGTTGATGTTCGATCGAAGATTCAGGTGGCGCTCGATCAGTACCGTGACATGGGCGCAGAGCTGGTCGATATAGCCTTGCCGAATGCCAGCTTGTCGGTCCCGGTCTATTACGTAGTCGCACCGGCCGAATGCTCGGCCAATTTGTCACGTTTCGATGGCGTGCGTTATGGCTATCGCTGCGAGCAGCCCAAAGATCTTTACGATCTCTATACGCGCTCGCGTGGCGAGGGTTTCGGCGCTGAAGTCAAGCGCCGGATCATGGTCGGCACCTACGCGCTCTCTGCAGGTTATTACGATGCGTACTATCTCAAAGCGCAACAGCTCAGGCATCTGATCAGCGATGACTTCAAGGCGGCCTTTCAGAAGGTCGATGTCATCATGGGCCCGGCGTCACCCGGCCCTGCGTTCAAACTGGGGGAAAAGGCTGAGGACCCGATTGCGATGTACCTGTCGGATATCTATACGATAGCTGTCAACCTGGCCGGCCTCCCGGGCATGTCGGTGCCCGCCGGATTTGTCGACAACAAACCGGTGGGCCTGCAGATCATCGGCAACTACTTCGACGAAAGCCGCCTGCTCAACGTCGCCCACAAATACCAGCAACAAACCGACTGGCATCGCCAGATACCAGACGCTTTCTCTTAAACGCAA
>JARFQK010000072.1 GCA_029287815.1 Gammaproteobacteria bacterium | reverse complement strand
AGATGTGTATAAGAGACAGACCCGCATCATCCACGCACTGGATGATCCTTTCATGTTTGCAAGATCGGTCCCGAACAGCGATGAGCTGAGTGAGTGTGTCGAACTGTTGCTCGCGGAACGGGGAGGGCATGTGGGTTTCGTGTCTGGAAGGTATCCGTGGAGGCAGGAGTATTGGTATGAACAGCAGATAGTCGATTTTCTGACCTGATACGGAGCGAGGTAGCGCTTCATTGTGTAAATGCGGCCACGTCGCTATCGCTCGTTGCAATGACGTTGCCGTTGACATTTTGGTGGTAGGAGCGGCTTTAGCCGCGAATGGTACTGCAGAATCACGCAATGCTGTTCGCGGCTAAAGCCGCTCCTACTGTGTGCAGTACTATCGATGCCGAATCATCACCGGATAACGCCATCTGTCGACCATGGCTTCGGGTGGTATTCGGCTGTAGGGTGGCATTGGACGCAGGCTGCGCTGCGGCTCGGGCTGGTGTTTTGGCGCCTGTTCTTGTTGCCGGCGTTGCTTTCGGGACGTGCCGATATTTTCATGCGTTGAAGCCAGTTGAGAGGCCGACGGCAATGCGAAATGCTCGGTTTTAACCTGGATATCTTTCAAAATCTTCGTGATTTCGCTGTCGATGCTGCCGTCTTTACTGGTCATGCGCATGGGCGCTCCAACTTCTTCAAGCTTGCCTGCAAGCTCGATCTGGGCCAGTTGACACGTCGGTATCAAGGCGGCGAATCCGCCCAGGGATTGCAGATGATTGTCCGCCATTGTCTTCAGGGTATCGAACATTTCTTCGATTGCGCTGCCTTGGAGCGCTTCTCTGGATGCATAGAGTGATCCACAGTACTCGCCGTTGGCCGTCAGGCGGTATCGCGTCGTGGCATAGCCGGCAACGGCGGGACCCTTGCCCAGGGGTTTGAGGGTTAGCTTGATCTCCGGTGGTTGCGAGAAGCCGATGGCGGGTAATGCATCGCTGATGTTGGTTACCTGGTTTTTCTCGGGGTTGACGCTGAAGATCGTGTTCTGCTCAAATTTCACCAGCATGTAATCGTCGCTGCCGCGTGTGTTGATCCGGGCCGTTTTACCGTCGGTCAGGAACTGTAAATCCTTTCCCTGATTCCTGAAGTCGATCACGGTGTCGGCGTTGGTGGCGGGTACGAATAAAAAGGCGAGGGCAATGCTCGATGTTGCTGCTTTCATTGAAACTGTCCGCTGGTGTCGTTCTTATTATTGCGGCGTAAGTTTAACGCATAGCGCTCGGCGAATAAAACCTGCGATGCGTTTGGGCATGGCTGAGGCGTGATTGTGAGAATTGGCGTGTAGGAGCGGCTTCCGCCGCGAACAGCATTGCGTGATTCTGCAGCGTCATTCGCGGCTGAAGCCGCTCCTACAATGTTATCAGTTCGCGTAGAGGCCTTTGACGGCACCGGCAAGCGCTTCGACCCAGGTGGTTTTGTAATACCTGCGGTCGAACATGGACATGTCCTTGAGGTTGCGGTTGTGGTATTTGTGTTTGATCCAGGCGTTGTAATCGAACTGTTTGCCGAGCTTGTAGCGGTATTGGTTGAACGGATGAAAACCCTTCTTCTTGATCACCGCAGCGCCAAAATCGAGAATGCATGGCGACTCATCGCCCCGCACCAGCAAGTTGTCCTTGCGTTTGAGGTCCATGTGCGCGACGCTTTTTGCGTGCATGCGCTGGATGTATTCGAATAGCTTGTCATGAAATTCATCTTCATCCAGCGGGCGTTTGTTGCGGATCGTTCGGCCATCGACGTACTCGAGGACCAGATATTGATTGTCGATCAGGCCGTGGCAGGCGGGTGCGCCGTCAAAGTCACCGAGTTGCTGGTAGACCGCGTATTCGTGTCTGAGCATTTTTTTGTGAAACCAGCGCGCCAGACCCTTGCCTTGCGGAATCTTGATCACAAGGTGGTTGCGTTCGTCTTCGTAAACCAGTGTCTGGCCCTGGTAACCGGCCGCGAGTATATTGGCCCCGGTCGCAATACTGTCTTCGATCCACTTTTTCAGTGTGGCTTCATCGAGATGTTCCATATCAGGCAGCGATTCTATATCGTCGTGGTCACAGACCGATGAACATCAAATACATGCACCCGATCAGGTAGAGCACGATGATTGGCTCGCCGTTCTTGAACAAACTTTGTTTGAATGACCATTCGCTCTTGCTCGAACTTGTTCTTCTTGAGAATGTCGGTATCAGCGCGTGGATGTCCCTGTTCCAATTCTGCCATTCCTCGCCGAAGGTATTTCTCAGCTTGGCATCTTCATAGACTATAGCAGGAGGATAGTAAAAAAAGATCAAAAACACCATCAGCGCATAAGCCCACCAGAGGTTTGATGCGATCGAGAAGCCCAGCAGGATCAGAATATTGCCGACATAGAGCGGGTGCCTGACGTAGGCGTAGGGACCGTCGGTCGCGAGCACCTTGTTCTTCATGACATGCCCGGAGGCCCA
>JARFQK010000307.1 GCA_029287815.1 Gammaproteobacteria bacterium | reverse complement strand
CCCCCCACACTGTTTTCAAGCAGAAGACTGCATACGCGATAGAGTGAATGGTCTCGTGGGCTCTGAGATGTGTATAAGAGACAGGGGGAATACTGTCCAGGATTGCCACGATCCAGGTAAGCCCGGTGAGAAGCAGACTCTTCAGCGCGCGGGCCTCAAAGAACTGCCTCTCCAGGCTGGGTAGCTCCACCCCAGCGGTCGAAACACTCTGCTCAGCGTTGCTCATTTGATACCCTCGAACTTGCGCATGGTGTATTGCTGGATAGCCAGCCCGACGACGTTGACGACAAAGGTAATGGCGAGCAGCACCAGGGCCGCATACATCAGGGCCTTGACCTCGATCGCACCGGCCTCGGGGAAGTTGGAGGCAAGCAGGGAGGCGAGCGTGTTGGCCGGCGAGAACAGCGACAGACTAATCTGATTGCTGTTACCAATGAGCATGGCCAGGGCCATGGTTTCCCCCAGCGCGCGGCCGAAACCCAGCACCAGGGCCGCTAAAATACCGGATGAGGCCGTGGGCAACATAACCCGGAGGATCGCCTCCCAGCGCGTGGTACCCATGCCGAACACAGCCTCTTTGACCTTATAGGGCACACGACGAAAAGCGTCCGCCGAGATGGCCGCCACGGTCGGCAGAATCATGATGGCCAGCACCAGCGCGGCGGGCGCTAGACCCGGACCACTCAGCTCCGTGCCGAACATCGGAAACCATCCCAGGTGTTCGTGCAACCAGGCCGCACCCGGCCGGATCAGCGGAATCAATACGTAGATGCCCCAAAGTCCATAGACCACCGAAGGAATGGCGGCCAGCAGCTCGACGATGGTGCGAAACACCGCCGCCAGCCGGGCGTGAATAAAATCCTGTGTGAGGAAGATCGCAATGGCAATGCCGAAAATGCCGCCCAGCACTAGTGCCAACAGCGAGCTGTACAGCGTTCCCCAGATTTCGGGCAGCACCCCGAACTCGCCCTTGTTGGTGTCCCAGGTGGTGCCGGTGACAAAGCCGAGTCCATGATCCTGCATGGCCGGCCAGGCCTTGCCGCCCAGCTCCCAGAGGATAAAGGCCACCAATGCGATAATCATCACCGCACAGATATAGGCAATGGCACGAAATACAGCATCGCCGAGGTAATCAATGGAGGCAGGCGGACCTGAAATGGAGTCGGCCCTAGCGGCTTCGGCAAAAGGATTGGCGGCCATAGTTAAACTCGAAAGTAAGGTTTAGAGGAACGCAAGGGGTGGAGCTGCATCAGCGCCGCATCCACCCCCCAGCATCCACGTCGGTACAACGCTCACTGCACCAGTTGCGAAACCTCGCGAACCCGCGCGACGACGTTGTCGGGCAGCGGGATATAGCCCATGGCGTCGGCGGACTCCTGACCCGTGGTCAACATATACTCTACCAGATCGCGCAACACCTTGGCCTTCTCATCGTCCTGATCTTTGTACAGGAGCAGCCAGGTGAAAGTGGCGATCGGATAGGCATCGGCGCCGGCCGGGTCGGTTACCCAGACACGCAGATCCGGCACGTCACTCCCCGGCAGGTTGCCGGCAGGAAACTCGGCGCTGGCTAACGCCGCCTTACCGCTTTCAGCGCTGGGCGCGACAAACTTGCCAGACTGGTTCTCCAGCAGCGCGGTAGGGGCACCGCTGAGCTTGGCAAATCCGTACTCGATATAGCCGATGGCCCCAGGGGTTTGCTTAATGGTGGCGGTCACGCCGTCATTCTTCGGGGCCTTGACGATTCTGCCGGCCTTGGGCCAGTTCGGGGCCTTGGCCTGACCCACGCTGTTCTTGAAGGCCTCGCTGATGGCAGAGAGGTGGCCGGTAAACACGTAGCTGGTACCGCTGGAGTCGGAACGGACCACCACGGTAATATCCCGATCCGGCAGCTTGACGCCGGGGTTGGCAGCGACGATGCGTGGGTCATTCCACTTGGTGATCTTGCCCATGAAAATGTCCGGGTAGACATCTCGCGGCAGCCTGAGCTCGTCGACACCCTCCAGGTTGTACGACAGTACAATCTCGCCGGCAGTCATGGGCAACAACACCGCGCCACCCTTGACCTTGGCGATTTCCTCGTCGTTCATGGCGGCGTCACTGGCGGCGAAGTCAACCGTCTGGTTGAGAAAATCCTGGATGCCGGCACCACTGCCCTTGGACTGGTAATCCACCCGCACGCCCTTGTTGGCACGACTGAAATCCTTGAACCACTTGCCATAGATCGGTGCCGGAAAACTTGCACCGGAACCGATGAGCTTCTGGTCCGCCGCCGCTACCGGCATTGACAGGGCAAGCCCAGTCAGGAAACCAGCGACGACCAGGGTCGTTAGACACGAATAAAGCCGCATAATGAAAACTCCTCCTGATTATTCTGTATGCCCCAACCTAAGTGCCGCGGGGAATAAGATCGAGTGATTGGTGGCTCGCATTGTTCGCATTTTTTGTGACACTAATATTGCCGCATTATTACGCTTTCATGACACCTGCCTCAGCAGCATTAAATTCATCGTCAGCTCATGAGCTTGACCAAAGAATCTGACTAACTACCGTAATATTCATTTCGTGAACGATGCTGGATAGGCCATTCATTTTGTTGGCCACGTCGGTCAGGTCCGGCGCACTTGAAACCTACCCAGAGCTGCAAGCATAATCCGGGAATATCAACGAGGACGTGACCAGCTTGTCCGAATCTACGCCAGCTCTGGCATTCCTGTTCGGTGTTATCAGCGCAATCTCTCTGCCACTGGGGGCTATTACCGCGTCATTCTGGGTCCCTGCCGATCGCGCCATAGCATTTCTTATGGCCTTTGGTGGTGGCGCCCTGCTGGCCGCACTCAGTGTCGAGCTGGTCGCGCCAGCCCTGAACGAGGGGCACCTGTATCCGCTCGTCGTTGGCTGGCTGTTGGGTGGCCTGCTGTTTATCGGCCTGAATGAGGTTGTTAATAACTTCGGCGGCTTCATGCGTAAGGCGTCGACGACGGTCTATCACCTGCGCAAACAGACCCATCGACGCATCCGGCGGATTCTTTCCAGCCTGGACCGCATCGATATATTCCAGGCACTGCCATTGCATGAGGTGAACGCACTGGCCGCCTCGATACGGGAACGGGAATACAAGCAGGGTACCTTGCTCTACCAGCAGGACGATCCGGCGGACGCGCTCTACATTGTTGCTGAAGGCATCATCGAGCTGCTGGATCCGGCGCAGAACATGGCTTCCTTTGAGCGACTGACCAAGAACATGGCCTTCGGTCGCATGGCGTTTCTGACCGGCGCACCGCACGCCAACGTGGCCAGGGCGTTGACCGACGCCAGCGTCTGGGTGATCCCTAAAACCGCTTTTGCCGGTTTACTGCCGAACTCACCCATCCTGATCCAGGCGGTGCACCGCTGGTTGCGAGCCGCGCCGATTATTAACTATCTCACCGGGCGACACAACATCGACCAGGCGAATGCACGAGCCTGGTGTGACAGCGCTGTGCGCCGCTTGTATTCTCGTGGCGAGCTGCCGGAGGCCGTGACGAAAACGCCGCACGCCGTGCGCTTCGCTTCTATAGCCGAGCAGATTGAGCGCGTTCCGTTCTTTGCCGGTTTACCAGGCGATGAGCTCACTAAGCTCGCCGAGTGCATGGTCTATACAAGCCGCCCCAAGGGACACACTTTCTTTCACTACGGCGAGCTGGCAGACCGACTGTTCATCATTGATCAGGGAGAAGTCTCCCTCATCGACCCGACGGAACGCGGGAAGCTGCCCACCAGTCTGGGCAAACTCCACAGCTTTGGCAGCATGGCCTGTCTGACCGGATCCAAACACAGCGTCTCTGCGATAGCCAGCGAAGACACCACCAGCTGGGCATTACGCCGGGTCGACCTGCCAGCGCTTCTCGCCTCAGCGCCGGAATTCGCACAACGGGTTCGCATTTTCGTTCAGCGGGGCGACGTCAACACCTACCTAACGCGCAGACAGCGCTTTGACGAGGAAAAGGCCGAACGCTGGATTCGGACGGCATTGAAATCCTTCGGCTCGGGGGACATGTTGCCTGAGGCAGACGCGATGTCCGTCGATGTCTCTGCTCACAAAGGCGCACCTCTCGCCATCTGGCTCGGTATCCTGCTCGACGGTATTCCCGAAGCGGTTGTCATCGGCGCCAGCATGGTGGGTTCCTCAGTGAGTCTGTCGCTGCTCGCCGGATTGTTCGTCTCAAACTACCCGGAGGCGTTGTCGAGTTCGGTCGGCATGAAGCAGCAGGGCTACGCTGCTCCAACCATTCTGCTGATGTGGGGTTCGTTGGTGCTGATCACCGGCGTACTGGCCGCCGCCGGTAATCTGTTCTTCGTCGGTGCACCGCCGGCACTTTTCGCCGTCGCCGAGGGCATGGCGGCCGGTGCCATGCTCACCATGATCGCCCAGACCATGTTACCGGAAGCCTACTTCAAGGGTGGCAGCATCATCGGACTGGCCACGCTGCTCGGTTTCCTCGCCGCCATCTCGATCAAGGTGTTCGAATAAGCGGTCTGCGATTTGCAGGCCAAGAATTCATCGACGGGCGAATAAAACCGGCATCACCGGAATTGAAATCTTACCAGGCAAAGTTGCTTTTCAGTAGATTCGTGTTCAGACTAAGTGCGGGCGGAGATGGATCATTGGGTTGGTATTCCGTTTCCTCAACTCAACCAGTCTTGCCCGTGTGAGAATTTGTCCTTTAGAAACCTGGCTTGCACCAATAACTGATCGGTGTCATTTTTCAGAATCGTATCCAAAGTCTTTTTCATTTCGCCATCAAGCAGGTCGAGTTGCTCAATCAGCACATCCCGGGGCGTTAGTCCATTTTTCATAGTATGGAATCGGGCATATGCGGGCGGTAACTGGAGATAGGTTTCCAGCATGTCGGGCAGATAATCCGTGATGGTCTGTTTGATCGCATGCAGGTTGTAACTCGTCCCAGAGAACTTATCAGTGTAAGGCAATATTTCAACCATTGTTTGCTTCAAATTGTTCAAACGCTCAACGACCGGACCTGATAAGCGCCTGCTGACTGACTTGGTCAACTGTTCAAGCGATTTTGCCAAGGTTTCTGAGTCGAGCCTGTGACCGAGCGACAGATGAAGCTCTTCGTTCCTGGGCGTAGCAAAGTAGCCTATGCCGTAAAGCCCGACCACGATAAAGGGCCACAGGCTCTTTATAATGCCCGCAAAAAACAACCCCAGACCACTTAAACCCAAAACACCCCCAACGATGTTGGGGGTGCTATACGTGAATAATAGCAGTTTGTTCTTAAAAACCACTTACTGATAGCCGCGTATTTTCTTGAAGACATGCGCAAGCGAGTACTTTCGACTGTCAAACACCCGCCCTCCGGTCAATTCGGCAAGGGCATTCATTTCTCTGTCATTGGAGCCACCGAAAAGCACCGGGAAGGCGCGAATACCCGCTAGTTCTTGCTGCTGACGTGCATAAAACTCGTTGAAATCAGCATAATTGCTGCCAGACGTGTTATCTCCGTCACTCATCAGCACGATCGAGTAAAATCGCCCCGGATCCTCTGCTCGAGCATCGCCCGCGATATCATAAGCGACTTCCAAGGCGTTATAGATGGCCGTGCCTCCACCGGCGTGCAGGCCATGAACGCTATCGCGCAGGTCTTTAATCCCTTTACCTTGGGGACCAATATCGAAATTATCATGGACGTCGACTGCATCGTTAAACGAAATCACCGTCACTATCTCACGATTCCTAAACCGGGCAAATCGCCCGGTCAAACTGGTATCTTCGCCGGTCAGGTTGAGCAAGGCGCGTTTGAGGCTGTTCAGTCGGTCCCCCTCCATCGAACCGCTTACATCCAACACGAAAATGGAATGACTCGGTTTACGGTGTTGATCCAGGAATGCAAAAAGTATTTCATTCACCGCTTCCAGCTGGCTCGGAAACGGCAGTTCGAGCTGGAAACCTTTGGGAAATTTACTACTCGCTTTTACGCGGCTAACAACGGGACGTCGATTGGTGTTTTCCATCATCCATTGCTGAAATTCGGATGTTTTCAAATAATCCACCAGCTTCACATAGGATGCCCGCTTGATATCATTCAAGAGTATCAGCGGATAATCCGCCGTGACCACCCCTTCTTTGGGATAAATCAATATCAACTTCTCCCTCAGTCGACCGGAAGCATTCAGGTTCATAAGTATCGATTCGTAGTTGAACAGGCCGTCAATGCGATCCTGATCGCGGACATACGCATCAGCGAGCCACCCGGAACTTCCCGACGTGAGCACCTGACCGCTGAAAAACGCCTGGAGCTTGTCGACATCGACATCTTCCGCCGTGATGGCGTCACTTGAACCGGCAAATGCCGCTTGCACGCCCATCACGGTCGAAAAGCCTGAATTCGATGCCGTCGGGTCTGTCATTGCATATCTGAATGCACCTTGGCGCGCCTTAGCAGCGATATCGGCCCAGGTAACATTGGGATTATCGACCCAGCCCCATCGACGTGCCAGACTTTCCTTGACACCCGGAATTACTGGCGAAAGGCCAATTTTCTCTTCCGATTTGATACGTTTGGTCTGGCCTTGCAACAGACTTAGATATTTCGCGTGTGAAAACCAGGCCAGATCATACTGATCGTGACCATTGACGATCTGATCGGCGCCATCCAGCGTACCGATGTAGGTCATCTGCAGCCTGACACCGGTTGTTTTAGCAATCGCATCAAGCTTGGGCTCGATGTCCTTTAATTCTGAACCTGCAATCACCGTCAGCGTTTCCTGTGGTTCGCCACATCCGATGAGTGTGGTTGTAACAACAACACTGAGAAACACTACCATCAATACCCGCATGATCATCAGACGCTCCTGGTTAGATCACAACCTCGTTACTTGCAGACGTATTAACTTCAGCAGTCTGAGGCGATACTTCCTCTGCATCAATTCTTTTCAGATATGTCATGAATTTTCCGACCTCTGATAACAGAGCATCGGCAGATTGCTGCACGCTGAACAGCGCCTTCACCTTATAGCCAGCAATCGTACCAGATGCCCGATCACATCAGGGCATCGTCGGTGTACTTCCGCTCGATCAACTGGATCATCCCTTCGAGGACCTCATAACTGGGCGGCTCGATGACATTTACCAGATAACTCGGCACCGCCAATTGGTTCTCCTTGACAAACTGATTGAACAGTTTGATGTTCTTCGTTCGCAGTCCGTGGTCGGTGGCGATACGCTGCAAGCCCTCGTCCTGGGTCAGTGCCTCCCCCAGTCGCTGTCCATTCTCGCTGATCGGCACCAGAACATGGTTCGTGAACAGTGTCGGCTCCGGGTAGAGCAGCACCATATCATCGCCTATGGCCCCTTCGGACCGTGCGGCTTCATGGAGATATTGAGCTTCATATATCATCACCATTGGCGATTTACCCGGCCCCATGGTGAGGTAGTTCTGGAACGGAGCCTGCGACGAACTTTCGGTAAATCCTTGCCGCAAGAACAGTTGGCCAAGTTCCTCCATCAATGGCTTCGCCTGCTCCATGTTTTGCACGATAGCGTTGCCATTCAAAACATAACTCGCCAGTGCGAGATACATCGCCGCGCTGTTGGACTTGCGAATATCGGTCGAGGTGACAAGTAATGACTTGTTTGCTGGGTATTTCTCGTGACCTTTCAAATCCGTCCAGCGTTTTTTCTCGATGATGAGATTTAGCAACTTTTCCATGTTAACGATGTAATAGGCGCCGTCTTTGACGGAGACCACATCATTCTCAATAAGGATATCGGCAACCGGCTTCCACGAAGCAATCACCATTGGTGTAAAAAATGGCTGGTAAGATTTCTTTATATGATTTTCCTGCTTAATCTTTTCAGCTGCCGGTATACCTGCGGGGAAGGCGAAATCGTATTCTTTAAGGTTATACGAAGTCGCAATCTGTCGAGAGCCGGCTTTTTCCACGTCCAATTTCAAGTGAAAAGGGTCAACAGCCAGCGTATCAATGGTACGTTGGTCGCGGAAAAACGGCAGCTTTTCGGATCCTGAAACACCGCGCACAACTTCCAGATTCATTTCCTGGAACTGTTCGCTGGCCGACATGTAGATTGCGGCGCCAACGCCAATAGCGAGCAGCAAAGAGATAAGGGGACCAACAATTCGTCTTGACATGATTAATTTCTGCCTGTCAATCTACACCCCTTGTCACAGTATCGACGTCCCGCTATCAACTATTTGCTGGAGGGCCTAGATACTTCTCCAGAAGCGTCCAGAATCTAAACAAGATACGTCAGGGCATTCTACACTACCGGGGAGAAATTACCCGCTGGAACGACCCACGCATCTCGACAATCAACCGCGGCATCAAGCTGCCTGATCATCCCATCCATGTCGCCCACCGCAGCGGCTCATCCGCAACCACCTACATCTTTCCATCGTCAGACGGGTGTCAGAACATCTCTGATATTCGTTTCACGTATCCCCAGTTCCGCGGCAGCTCTGCGAGCGGCGCTTTGGCTGAGCCAGTTCGGTTGATGGGCGTCGGAACTGATCACAAAACGGAACCTACTCCGATGCGGTCTGTAATAGGCATGCCAGTCACAGCGCCAGATGTAGCGGTTATTGATTTCAACCACGCAGTCATCAGGAACTCGATCGAGATTGGTCTGTAGCGCGTTAGGGTGAGCAATGATTACCGGTCGCCCGGTGCTGAGGAGTCGTTCAGCGCCAGCATAGTCTGCCGCGTGGTCTCGACAATGGTATATGTAGTAGTCGAAGGCGAGATTGGTCGCAAAATCGACTGATGCCGCACCGTCAACCTCTGTTCCTGCCAACAGATTCAGCGATCGCATGCGCTCGACGTATATATCATAGGCGGTGTCGGCGAAATGCTCGAAGTGATCGCTGATGCCCATTACCTTGGCATGACCGATTCGAGCTACCAGCTCGGGCGTCTGCTCTGGCACGACCGAACTGTCCTGGTCCGAGAAGATGGTATGGATGTGCAAATCCTGTGGGTACGATAAGTTGCCGAGTTCGGGCAAGCCACCGCTCCCTGCAGCGACTGAGTTTGTGAACATTGCTGCCTCCCGCGTCACGCGATGCTTCAGAATCTAAAAGAAAGTTCCCTGTAACCAGCATACCAGCTGTTGAGGATATAGGACACGAGGCGCTTCTCAGGACTTAAGGAAGCTGGCGAATGAACGCCACAATATGCCTGGCCACACTCTGCGTGGTGCGGGGTGATAGCGCATCGCCCGCCAACGTATGTTGACGCGGATCCCCGGAATCAGCGATAACTATGATTTCTTTCCTCTCCGAGGCGAAG
>JARFQK010000283.1 GCA_029287815.1 Gammaproteobacteria bacterium | reverse complement strand
GCCTCGAGCATGCCATCGTCTTCAACGAACTTCATCTCAAGCGTCTTCTTCGCGCCCACTTTTCCTGCTATCACGCGGCGCGAACGCATCTTGCATTAGACTAGCAATGCCCAGAACCGTGTTCGGTCGAGTTACCGGACCAGTACTGTCATCGCCTTCCTACATGTCGGCGGCCTGCATCATGAATATCTGCGCGCTGCCTGAAATCCAACCTGGGCGTTCTGACGCTGATACGCCGAGGTGTGGGAAGGCGATGACAGTACCTTGGTCCGGTAACTCGGCCGAACGCGGTTCTGGACATTGATTGTCCAATGCAAGATGCGTTCGCGCGGTGTGATAGTAGATAACATACGCACGAAGAAGCTTTTTGAGATGGCGTTCATTGAAGATGATGACATGGTCGAGGCACTCGCGACGGATTGATCCGATGAGTCGTTCAACGTAGGGATTTTGCCAAGGTGAACGTGGCGCGATGAGCACTTCTCGCATACCGAGGGTGTGAATACGGTGGCGGAAGCTTGTGCCAAAAATCTTATCACGATCACGCAGGAGATATCCGGGTGCAGGATCCCACGGAAACGCCTCAACCATCTGCTGAGCCGTCCACTGGGCAGTCGGATGGTTGGTCACATTAAAGTGGACAACTTCACGACGATCATGTCTGAGTACGAGAAAGACATACAAGATTCGGAATGTCACCGTAGGCACGGTGAAGAAGTCGACTGATACCAGTTCTTTGACATGATTGTTCAGAAAGCTCCACCATGTCTGCGAGGGTGGCTTAGGATAATGGATCATGTACTTTGGGACTGTCGCCTGACAGACTTCGATGCCGAGCATCTGAAGTTCGCCGTGAATTCGCGGTGCACCCCAACTAACGTTGTCCCGTGACATCGTCCGGATCAGTTCGCGCACCTCCGGTGGAATAGGTGGACGCCCGCCTTTGTAGCAACGGGACTTCCACGTCCAGTAGAGTCGAAAACCCTTGCGGTGCCAGCGCACCAGGGTATCTGGTTAGAACACCCGCAGTGTTTGCAGGCACCCGGGCCACAGGCGGTAGAGCCAGATCCAGAATAGCCGCTGACTCCAATTAAAGTGGAGTCGTTTGCGTGGTGTTTGGTTGACCATGGCCAGTTGTTGGCGAAGCGCCAGGATTTCGAGGTGTAAGAGGGCGCGGCTTTGGAACAGCCCGAGCAGGGTGGACAGGAGGGGGAGGGCGATCGTTCTCATGCCGGGACCGTACGACAACTTTTGCAGAAAAGTCAATGGAATCGATACGAACGATGTTTTTTTAGCCACAGGTAAAGCTTACCTCGGAAACAAGCCTGGCAAAGAGTCGGTGTTGAGGCGTGTGGTGTTGTTGTGGCGGTTAGAGAGCTCTCCAATACTGTCTAAAACTCTAGTCACATTTTCCGTAATTCAACAGCTTATCTCGCTATTTTTCGCATTGTCAATTAGACAAATACACGCTTTGAGCCAGTGAATTAATATAAAAAATCAGATAGATGTGATGTTTTGATGTATATAGTGCTGCATCATCGGCGTATGTGATTTAGTGGTTTCCATTCAATGGCTTGTGTTGTTATTGTCGAATATTTCTGCGTTGTTGTTTTAACTTCGGGCCGTATACCAGCGGTATCTCCCTTTTGCGCAGTTGGCCTGCCACCTGTGCTTCGATAGCGTAGCCGGCCAGCACCTTCGGGCCCAGGGGCAACGTTTTCGCGCTGGTGATTGCTTTGGCGCTAAAGTCTTGCAGGTGAAGCCCGGCCAGGCTGGGGAGCGCGGCAACAGACCCCGAGCGCTTTCATTCTCGCAGATTTTACCGCTTCTTTGCCCCAGCAGGTAGGTCGGTGAAATCCGACCCCTAAAACGCTGCGCGCGTCCTGCTCTGGGAGTCCAAGTCACGCAATGAGGAAAATGGTGGACGAACAGGTCGAATCATCGCGGGCTGCGAACACAGAGGACAGCCGTGCACGCAAAATATCCATTTGTCGGCCCATGAGCGTGCCTTCCGGCACAAAGTAGCAATCGAGAAACAGCGTCAGCAAGGTCAGAGCGCATGGAGCCCGAAATGCGAGCTACCTCTACAAAAACGTAATCCTGCGCATTCTGTTGAGGACGAGTCGACGGCGACAAGGTGGACATAAGCTTCGCGGAATCGAGACCAAAATGTTAATGTTCAGAATCCCTGTTCAATGAACAAACAGACATTCGGGTGGAAACGATGAGCAGTAAAGCGAGCGTGCGTAGATTGGCCGTGAAATTGAATTTGGTAGTGATAGCTGTCGGGGTGGCGCTGATCACCGGTAACGCAAGCGCGGACTCGGTTGAGGATATGTGCAGCAAATCAAGTGAAATATGTGCTTGTGCAGCTAAACAACTGAAATCGGAGGTAGGGGAGGGTGACTATGGACTCTATGAAGCAGTGGGTACCGCCTACCTCGCCAACCAGACCGCGGGTATGAGCCTGGGAGACGCCTGGGATGCCGCTGTGAAGGTCGTATCCAATCAGCGAGGATCGGGATTTGTCGAAACGCTCAGCAAGACCAACGCGATTGGCAAAACGCATCGCAAGACGATAAAGGCCTGCGCTGAGTAACCACTCGGGTCAGGTCGAAAGCCAATACGTCATCAACGTTTTCAGCCGCCTTTAGCGAAACCATCCTACCTGCCCAACAACGTATCCTTGGCCAAATTGATCTTGGCGGCGAGGTATGCGGTGCCGCCGCGATCCGGATGCAGTTTCTGCATCAGCCGTCGGTGCGCCTCGATAATCTCGGCCTCGCTGGCGTTGGACGATAATCCCAGTATTTGCAGCGCTTCTTCGCGCGACATTTCGCCCGACGCGCTGGCAGTCTGCCGTTGCCCCTGCGCGCCAGCCTGCTGTTGCCAGGTGTCGGTATACGCCCGGTCCAGGTATGCCTGCAGCAGCGCAACCGACTCTTCGTCGTGCTGACACTCTTGCAGCAATTGCAGCAAGTCCTCCAGATTCATCTGATCGAGCAGCATGCCTTTGAACTGCCCGGCCAGGACCTCGCCGTTGATGTCGCCCGAATCGTGGTTCAGCGTCATGCGGATGTATTTGCTCTGAACGGTCGAGGTCTGGCCGCCGCTCGGGGCCTGCCTCGATCTGGCCGCAGCCATGCCGGCCAGCAAGCGTTTGAACAGTGGTATCGCGCCGAGCAGAGTGATCAAGGTGCGCGCGAACGGCAGCAACGCGGCAAACACCGCCGTCAGCCAATGCACCCGCCCCGTCAGCACCAGTGCGAGTAAAAATAACGCGAGCAGGACCGCTAATGTTTGCCAGACTACACGGGGAGGCTGGCGCGATAGCCAGCGAAGCAAGAAGATCAAGCCAACCGCCAGCGCCAGCAGTAGCAACAGCCGCCCCACCGATCAGTCCCTGCCCAACTGGCGGGTCAGTTGCCGCACCACCTCGCTACGATCTTTACTGAAATTCTGCAGAGCTTTCTGCCCGGCAGCGGCATAGACCGCAACGGCCCTCAACAGGTCACGCAATTGTCCAGCGCTGCTCGCGTCGAAGCCGCAATAGGCGCCGCGGGTCAGTCTTGCGATCTCCCGGAATGCCCGTTGTGCCACCGGCTCCGCACCTTCATGAAACATGAACGCAGGCACCCCGAGCATGCCCAGCTCGCCCGCCAAATGGCACAACCGGTCAACATCTTCCTCCATGCAATCACCGACGAAAACGAGCGCCTGTACCTTCTTTTGTTTCGTCTGCTCGATGGCCTGGCGCAGCACCTTTTCGATCTGCGTTTGTCCGCCCCTGCAGGACACGCCCGTCATGCGTTGCAGCAACGCATCCGCCGAAGACAGCCATGGGCTCGCCTCGAATTCACCATAGCCACGGTAATAGCACAGCTGGACGTCCAGGCCGCCGAGCGCCGCGGTCTCGGAGAACATCTTGGCTTGAATCTGGCAGGCTCGGTCCCAGGTGGGTTCTCGACTGGCGGTGGCGTCCATCGCAAATATCAAGCGCCCGCGTTCCCCGCTGGTCCTGGTCGTCGGCATCGACTTGACCTGTTTGACGAACGCCTCGATAGCGGACTTGCTCGATTTTTGTGGAAGATCTTTGTCTGCGCCTGCCATGAAAATCTTCTTCGGACATCAATATCGGTGACAGTATACCTAATTTGACGGCCACTGGTTTTTAGCCTGGATCGCGCACTGGTTGCCCGTCTTGGCCAGCCATTACAAATATCCTGTTGTTGTTCGACGCGGCAAAAAGCCGGTCGATTGGCCGAGATTATTGCTCGACAGCGGCCCGGGTCTCCTGAGTGGTACAGCCATGCATGAAAGATATCCCTTATAATGCTGGCCTTACATCTTGATTCGCTGGCATCGGATCTGACCCCTTGGCCGGAAGACGAAATGATAAAGCGCCATACGCAGACCGGTACGCCTCTGGGTAGCGCTGAGTTCGTCAAGCAATTTGAAGCGCTTACAGGAAAATCACTCGCACCAAGAAAGCCTGGGCGTAAAGCGAATAGAGGGAAATAGGTATACTGTCCCCGGAAATGCAGAGTAAACGAGCATTGGCTAGGCCGAAACCGCAACACAGGGCACGGTTGTCAGGCCTGGTGCTGTTGTGCGGTGTGTTGCTGGGCGGATGCGACAGTGCACAGTGGAACAACCCTTACCCGGCCTGGCAACAGGGCGAGAACATCCTGTATTCCTCTTTCAGCAGCCGACCCAAACACCTCGATCCGGTGCGTGCCTACAGCTCGAACGAGTATTCGTTTATTGGGCAGATCTATGAGCCACCGCTGCAATATCACTACCTGAAGCGCCCTTTTCAGTTAGTTCCACTGACAGCGGCGCAAATGCCAAAGCTGACTTACCTGGACGCGGCCGGTAGCCAGCTGCCCGCGGATGCTCCGATTGACACTGTTGCCAACAGTGTCTATGAGATCCAGATCCGGCCCGGGATTCGTTATCAGCCGCATCCGGCGTTTGCCCGCGATCCACAAGGTGCCTTGCACTATCAGCAATTGAGCGAGGAAGACCTGGCGAATGTTCGTGGACTCGCTGACTTTACGCACACAGGGAGTCGGGAACTGGTTGCCGCCGATTATGTGTACCAGATCAAACGCCTGGCTCACCCGCGCTTGCATTCGCCCATTCAGGGCCTGATGAGCGAGTACATCGTCGGTCTCGACGCGTACGCCACCACCCTCGCCGAAGCCTATGCAAAACAAATTGAACAAGACCCGTCGCAGCGATGGCTCGATCTGCGGAAATTCGATCTGCAGGGGGTTGAAGTCGTGGACGACTATACGTATCGGATCACGATCAACGGCAAATACCCCCAGTTACGCTACTGGCTCGCGATGCCGTTTTTTGCGCCGATGCCCTGGGAGGCGGAACGGTTCTATGCGCAGCCCGGTATGCAGGACCGCAATATCAGCCTGGACTGGTATCCGGTCGGAACCGGTGCCTACATGTTGACGGCGAATAATCCCAACCGGCAAATGGTTCTGGAACGCAATCCCAATTTCCATCCCCAGTACTACCCAAGCCAAGGCGATCCGGGTGATGCAGAGCGGGGCCTGCTGGAAGATGCGGGTAAACCGCTGCCCTTCATCGACAAAGTGATTTATAGCCTGGAGAAGGAAGGCATTCCCTATTGGAACAAGTTCTTGCAAGGTTATTATGATGTCTCCGGCGTGACTTCCGACAGCTTCGATCAGGCGATCCAGTTCGGCAGCCAGGGCGAGGCCGTGTTGACGCCGCTAATGCAGAACAAGGGTATAGAACTGGAGACCGCCGTTCGGATGTCGACCTTTTACATGGGCTTCAATATGCTGGATCCGGTCGTCGGTGGTGACAGTGAAAGAGCCCGCTTGTTGCGACGCGCGATCTCGATCGCGGTGGACTATGAAGATTTCATTTCGATTTTTGCCAACGGACGGGGTATCGCCGCGCAGGGTGCGATTCCACCCGGCATTTTCGGCCATGTCGAAGGGCAGGCCGCCATCAATTCCTATGTGTATGAATGGCGGGACGGGCGCGCCCAGCGAAAACCCATCAGTGAGGCCAAAAGCTTGTTGGCACAAGCGGGTTACCCGAACGGGCGAGATGCCGAAACCGGGCGACCGCTGTTGATTCATCTGGACATTCCCGGCGGCGGGCCCGAAGATAAAGCGATTTTTGACTGGCTGCGCAAGCAGTTCCGCAAGATCGACCTGGAGCTGGTGATTCGCAATACCGACTATAACCGTTTTCAGGAGAAAATGCGCGATGGCAATGCCCAGTTGTTCCAGTGGGGATGGAACGCCGATTACCCGGATCCGGAAAACTTTCTGTTTCTGCTCTATGGGCCCAACGGCAAGGTCAAACATGGGGGGGAGAATGCGGCCAATTATGACAATCCCGAATTCAACCGGATGTTCAATATGATGAAGAGCATGGACGATACCCAGCAGCGTTTTGACATCATTCAGCAAATGAATGACATTGCTCGACACGATGCGCCCTGGCTATGGGGCTTCCATCCGAAGGAATATATTCTGCATCACGGCTGGTATAGCAACGTGAAAGCGAACCTGATGGCACAAAATACCTTGATGTACAAACGCATCGATCCGCAACTGCGCGAACAAAAGCGCCGTGCCTGGAATCAACCCCTGGTCTGGCCGGTACTGGTTGTGCTGTTGATCCTGCTAGCGAGCATTGTTCCCGCGGTGATTACGTATCGGCGCAAGGAGCAGGCGGCCGCCAGACAGCGAGCGAAGCAATGAATACAGCCAGCCCGCATGTCTCATCAGGCGGCTGAGGACAACGGTAAGACATTGGTCTGTTGGAGAAAAGCAAGCATGATAAAAGATGCCGCGTGTCATTCGAGCATACCTGTCACGCTTCAGGCTAATGTTCGTGCGCTTTGCCCTGTAGGGGGCGCCGTGCGCACCACGAATCTTCAGTTTGATCGCCGGATTCGGTGCGCACGGCGCACCCTACGTTCTGTAAGCTTCGGAGCGGCGTTTGCGAACACCGGCCCACCAGCGCCAGCCTCGGCGATGCTGGCGACAAATGCGGGCTGTCGCTGATGTTTGCCTACATTACACGCCGGGTGTTATACGCGATACCGATTCTGATCGGTGTCAACCTGATCACGTTCACGCTGTTTTTTGTGGTCAACAGCCCCGATGATATGGCGCGTATGCATCTTGGCGTCAAACGCGTCACGCCGGAAACGATCGAGAAATGGAAGCAGGAACGCGGTTACGATCAGCCCTTGCTTTATAACGCGGCAGCGCAAGGCGTCGACAAACTGACGAACACGATCTTCTTCACCAAGTCGGTGAGCCTGTTTGCGTTTCGTTTTGGCAGCGCCGATGATGGCCGCGATATCGGCTACGACATCAAACAACGTATGTGGCCCAGTCTGGCGATTGCGCTGCCGGTATTCATCGTCGGCATCCTGGTGAATATTACCTTTGCAATGTTACTGGCGTTCTTTCGAGCAACCTATGTCGATGT
>JARFQK010000234.1 GCA_029287815.1 Gammaproteobacteria bacterium | reverse complement strand
GTTGGTGATCACGGCTGCGAGTACATGACCGGTGGGCGTGTGGTTGTGCTCGGGGAAACCGGGCGCAATTTCGCGGCGGGCATGAGCGGTGGTATTGCTTATGTCTGGGATCGCAAAGGGGATTTTGCCGCGCAATGCAACCTCGGTATGGTCGATCTCGAAGTCATGGAAGCCGAGGAAGATATCGCCGAACTGAAGGAAATGATCGACAAGCATTTCAAGTTGACCGGCTCCGCCGTGGCCCGAGTGGTTCTTGAAGACTGGGATAACACCCTGTCGCAATTCGTTAAGGTGATGCCGACCGATTACAAGCGCGTGCTCAGCGAGATGAAAAAGCAGCAGGAGCAGGCTGTCGCATAGCTGCGCTACACAAATGAGTTTAAAGCAAGAGAGTGAACAAATAGAGCATGGGAAAACCTACTGGCTTCAAAGAATTTGAGCGTCGAACAGAACCGTACCGCGAAGCGGCGGTGCGCATCGATGACTATAACGAGATCTTCACAGGCGCTCATGATGTCGATCATCTGCAAACCCAGGGTGCCCGCTGTATGGACTGCGGCGTGCCATTCTGCATGTCGGAGACCGGCTGTCCGATCAATAACCTGATTCCCGAGTGGAACCATCTGGTGTACATGGGACAGTGGGAGCGGGCCCTGAATCGACTGCACAAGACCAACAATTTCCCGGAGTTCACCGGGCGTGTGTGTCCGGCACCATGTGAAGGATCGTGCGTGCTCGGGATCACCAATCCGGCGGTGACGATCAAGAACATCGAACACGCGATCATCGACCGCGGCTTCGAGGAAGGCTGGGTTAAGCCGTCCGTGCCCGAGACCCGAACCGGTCATGCGGTTGCAGTGATCGGCTCGGGGCCGGCAGGGCTCGCGGCAGCGGCACAGTTGAACTCGGCGGGGCACAACGTCACGGTCTACGAGCGCGCAGACCGTATCGGCGGCCTGCTGACATACGGTATCCCGAATATGAAGCTGAGCAAGGAGATCGTGCAGCGCCGAATCGACCTGATGCACGCTGAAGGCATCGAATTTGTGACCAATGCCGACGTGGGTGGCGACGCTGGGAATGCGGTCGATGTCAATGACATCATCAAGGAGTACGATGCGGTTCTGTTCGCAACCGGTGCAACCCGACCTCGTGACCTGGAAGTGCCGGGCCGTGAACTGAAGGGCATTCATTTCGCGATGGAGTTCCTGACCGCCAACACAAAAAGCCTGCTCGATTCCGAGCATCAGGATGGCAACTATATCTCCGCCAAAGACAAGCGCGTGATCGTGATCGGCGGCGGTGACACCGGCACCGATTGCATCGGTACATCGCTCCGGCATGGCTGCCAATCGCTGGTCAATTTCGAATTGTTGCCCAAGCCACCGGTCGAGCGTGCAGAAGACAATCCCTGGCCGTTATGGCCGGTGGTTCATCGGGTCGATTATGGTCATGAGGAAGGCGCCGAGCGTTTCGGCACGGATCCGCGCGAGTATTGCATCCTGACCAAGGAATTCATTGGTGATGATTCGGGCCATCTGAAAGGAGTAAAATCCGTCGAGGCGAAATGGACCAAGGTCGATGGTAAATGGAACATGGAGGAAATCCCCGGTTCGGAAAAAGTCTGGGAGGCGGATCTGGCCCTGTTGTCGCTGGGTTTCCTCGGCCCGGAACATTATCTGAGCGATAAGGCCGGCATCGATTACGACCAGCGCTCGAATTACAAGGCGGAGTACGGCAGATACGCGACCAATGTCAAAGGCGTCTACGCCGCCGGGGATTGCCGGCGTGGTCAGTCACTGGTGGTCTGGGGCATTAATGAAGGCCGTGAAGCCGCACGTGAGATCGACCGCGACTTGATGGGCGCGACCGACTTGCCTTGAGAGTGAGGTAAAAAGGTAGAAGAGTGCGCCCTGCCCATCATCGACCAAGCGCGTCCCCCTCTTCTATCGGTACGAGGTTTCCTTTCTCTGGTATTTTCCCTCGCACTGTCGGATGAACTGCTCCAGCAGGCGGTCACTGCCATTTTCGAAATCGATAAATTCGACACCCAGGATATACTCGTTCTGAGAAACACGACGCACGACGATCAGGCGGCAGCGTGCGTACAGGCGAGAATCAGGCTCGCCCATGCCGGGTAGATCCGCGACGATCTTCAAACTAATCTGGTCGAGCGGCAGGCTTTGAATCCCGCGCGGTTCGATTTCTTCGGCAGCCCAGCCGTCACACCGAAACTGCAAGCCTTTGTTGGAGATGTCGGTCGCATCAACAGGCAAAACGGTGCCGTCCTCCAGGACCAGTTCGACCGGAAGGTTGATGCGATAACGGAGCGTGCTTCGACGCTCGAAGAACACAGGTTTGTTTAGGGTCATCTCACCAACAGTCTAGTACAACAAATCGTCGATTGCAGGCGATCTGTCGCCAGGCATTTCGAACCCGCATTTCTCCCCTGGCGGGATGACTACTGCGTCCGCACCCGTGTTCCTGGGTTACAAGTTGCGTTTTGCTCCCAGTCGGACGGCTACAGTTTGGTCAGCGCAGCATCGTAATCCGGTTCTTGTGCGATCTCGGGAACCTGCTCGGTATGAACAACCTTGCCAGTCTCATCGACGACCACGACCGCGCGGGACATCAGTCCGGCAAGCGCGCCGTCGGTGATACGTACCCCGTAGTCATCGCCGAATGCCGGGCTTCTGAATGTCGACAACGTAATCACATTGTTCAGGTTCTCGGCGCCGCAAAAACGCGACAGTGCGAACGGCAGATCGGCAGAAATACACAATACAACGGTGTTATCGAGCGAGCCGGCAGCGGTATTGAAGCGGCGGGTCGATTCGGCGCAGACACCGGTGTCGATGCTCGGAAAGATATTCAACACGATTTTCTTGCCGGCATAATCTGAGAGAGCGGCGTCGCCCAACTCGGCGTTGGTCAGTGTGAATCCAGGTGCGCCTGCACCTACGGCAGGTAATTCGCCGACAGTGTGTATTTCGTTTCCGTCAAATGTAATGGTTGCCATGGTCTTCTCCCGGTGATTGGTTTGTTCGTATCCTTGCACAGCCTGGAAGGAGATATTCCATAAAGCTGTCAAGGACAAAGGGTCGGCGGTCAAATGCGATTTGGACTCGTGAATCCGCGCTATGCATGACCGCAATCTGCAATTGCGTTATCCATAACCTCGCTAGCCGTAAAATTGTAGTTACCATCAGGCGCCGAACCAGCCACTCCTGACCAAAGCGATGATGGACGATTAGTGGCCAGTGCCGCGTAAGCCTTATTGGCTCAAGCGATTCCGGTAAGCCTTTTGATAGGCGGAATATACCTTATCTCCAAAACAGACAAAATAGACCTCGGCGATTTCCGGATGTTTTTCTGCTTGCTCGAGTACGGTGTTGACTGCGATTTCTGCGGCCTGATCGATCGGGTAGCCGTAAACACCGCAGCTGACTGCCGGGAAAGCGATGCTGTGAAGGTGGTGCTCGTGTGCCAGCTGCATACTGCGTTGGTAACAGCTCTTTAGTAAGGCGGCTTCGTTTGCGCTGCCACCATGCCAAACCGGTCCGACTGTGTGGATCACGTGTTTTGCTGGCAAGCGATAGCCGCCGGTAATCTTCGCATCGCCGGTCGCGCAGCCATTCAGTGTCCTGCACTCGGCCAGCAGTTCGGGCCCGGCTGCGCGGTGTATCGCGCCGTCGACGCCGCCGCCGCCCAGTAACGAATTATTGGCGGCATTAACTACTGCATCTACCCCGAGTCTGGTGATGTCATCTTCAACAATGTGAACGATTGTCAAATCTGGTGCACCAATGGTTTCTATGACTTTCGCATATGATAACATCGCCGCCAGTTTTTTACGGCTCTGTGCACGTTTGATCACAATAGAGATTTCAACACTGAGGATTTGCTATGGATGAACAACTCGAGAACATTGAGAACCTTGATATCAGCAAGATCGATGTGGGGGGTCTGATCGACACCTACGTGATCCCCTGGGGGCTGAATATCATCTTTGCACTGCTGATATTCATCATCGGCAAGTTCCTGGTGAATGTGATCACCAACCTGGTCAAGAAGCTGATGGCCAAGGCCAAGATGGACGCCATCCTGGTCAATTTCATCAGTTCGATCATCAAGTCGGTGCTGCTGTTGTTCGTTGTGATTGCCTCGCTGAATCAGCTCGGCGTCGACACCACCTCGTTGATCGCTCTGATCGGTGCTGCCGGCCTGGCGATCGGTCTGGCGCTGCAGGGCTCGTTGCAGAACCTGGCTTCCGGTGTGATGCTGATCGTGTTCCGGCCATTCACGGCCGGTGACTTTGTCGAGGCTGGCGGCACCATGGGTATCGTTGAGGAAATCGGTATTTTCACAACGATGATGCGCACCGGCGACAACAAGGAAGTCATTGTACCGAATGGCCAGATCTTCAGTGGCATTATCACCAACTATTCCAAGCGCGATACGCGCCGCGTCGACATGGTCTTCGGCATCGGCTATGGCGATGATATTCGCAAGGCCAAAGAGATCATATCCAGCATTATCTCTGCCGACGAGCGCATTCTGAAAGACCCGGCGCCGCTGGTCGCGGTCGGCGAACTGGCCGATAGCAGCGTGAACTTCAACGTGCGCCCCTGGGTCAAGAGTGGCGATTACTGGGGTGTGTATTTTGATCTGAACGAAAAAATAAAAATGGCGTTCGATGAGAACGGTATCTCGATTCCGTTCCCGCAAATGGACGTCTATCTCCAGAAAACCGAGTAGGCTCGGCAAAGGAGCAGGAAATTATATTAAGGAAGCTCTGAATAAT